>DATEKY010000057.1:0-4015 GCA_035277225.1 Xanthobacteraceae bacterium | reverse complement strand
CAGACGACCGCGTTCAAGCGCGTCGACACCAGCTTTATGGATTTGATCCCGGACAATCCGCCGGCCAAGCAGCTTGCCGGCACGGTGACCGCCTCGGCGCGCGCCACCAACACCGTGCAGGGCGACTTCCAGTCGGCCTCGATCGGCACGTTCATGGCGATCAACGGCGACGGGTTTTTCGTCGTGCAGAAGCCATCGAACTTCACCGACGGCCGGCCGACCTTCGACGGCAGCGATCTCTACACCCGGCGCGGCGACTTCCAGACCGACAAGGACGGATTTTTGGTCAACGGCGCCGGCTATTACCTGATGGGCATCCCGGTCGATGCCAAGACCGGAAACCTCGCCGGCAGCGTGCCGCAGCTCCTGAAATTCCAGAACGACTTCCTGCCGGCCCAGCCGACGACGCAGATCCAGTATCGCGCCAACCTGGCGGACTATCCGCTGACCGCGGCGCATGACACGAGCGTGGTCGGCTCGGAGCTGATCGATCCGAAGACCTTCGCGGCGAACCCGGTGGCGGGCTCGCCGGCTCCGGCCAAGATGACCGGCTTCGGCGCAACCCTTTCGCCGGACGCGAATGCCTCGCTGACCGGCACGCAGATCGTGCCCGCGTCGCTGGTCAACGGCGGGTCTTTCTCGATCAACGGCCAGGCGGTCAATCTCGTGGCGAACATGACGCGCGCGCAGGTGCTCGCGGCGATCAACACGCCGGTGCGGGTCACAGGTACCGGCGGCTTCACCGGCGGCGGCGCCACGGTCGGCGGCGCGCCGGCCGCGATCACCATCCAGGCGGCCGGACTGAACGGCGGCGCTGCGGTCTCGGTCGGCACCATCGTATCGACCGATACGGCGGCGCAGGTCGCGACCAAGATCAACGCGGCGCTCGCCGGCGCCAGCGGCGGCGCGGACGGCATTTCGGCGTCGGTCGTGGGCGGACAGGTGGTGGTGAGCTCGGCGCTCGCCGACACGGTGACGCTCGGGGGCGACACCACCACCTTGACGGCGATCGGCTTCGCGCCGGGCAACCGCGTCACCACGGTCGGCTCATTGCCGCCCGGCATGCAGACCGCGACATATGACGGGACCAATCATCTCGTGCTGCAGAGCACCTCGTCCGACACCGCGATCGACATCACCAGTACGTCGCCGGACCTGATGGCCGAGCTCGGGCTGTCGGTCGGCACCACCGATCCGACCAATCTGCTGACGCAAAGCGCCGTGGCGCAGGGTCAGACGATGACCATCACGGTCGGCGCAAATCCGCCGCTGGACATCGTCTTCGGCACCGGCGTCGGCGAGATTTCCACCCTCGCCGAGCTGCAGATCAAGCTCGGCACGTTGACCGGCGGCACCGCGAGCGTGAATACCGCCGACGGCAATATCAAGATCGGCGCCAGCAGCCTCACCGACACGATCCAGGTCACCGGCAACGCCAACCCGAACAATTTCGGCTTGCACACGACGACGGCGCTGCCGTCGAACCAGCAGGTGCTCGGGCTCGATACCACCGCGTTCATCAACCAGACGATCGGCGGCGGCGCGATCACCAGCTACGACCAATCCGGCGCGCCGGTGAACATCCAGCTGCGCTGGGGCAAGGTGGACAGCGCCACGCTCGGCACCGGCCATGCCGACACCTGGAACCTGTTCTATCAGGTCAACAGCAATGCCACCGGCACGCAGGTCGCGTGGCAGAACGCCGGCGTCAACTACACCTTCGATGCCAACGGGCAGATGAACCCGCTGATCGCCAACACCACGCTGAACAACGTGACGGTCAACGGCATCGATCTCGGCACGATCCAGATCGTCCACGGCTCGGGCGGCATGACCCAGTTTTCCGACACCAACGGCACCGCCCAGGTGAACCTGATCCAGCAGGACGGCTTCCCGGCCGGCTCGCTGCAGAGCATCGCGATCAGCGACAAGGGCCGCGTGGTCGGCACCTACTCGAACGGGCGCACGCTCGATCTGGCGGAAGTGACGCTTGCGAACTTCAACGGCCCGAACCAGCTCAAGCGGCTCGACGGCGGCGCGTTCGCGATCACCGACAGTTCCGGGCCCGCGATCCTCGGCGCGCCCGGCAAGATCGTCGGCTCGTCGCTCGAAGGCTCCAACGTCGACATTGCCGACGAGTTCACCAAGCTGATCGTCACGCAGCAGGCCTATTCGGCCAACACCCGCGTCGTCACCACCAGCAATCAGATGGTGCAGGACGTCCTCAACATGCTGCGCTGACCGGGGCATAAGCGAGTAGCGCGTCATGGGCCTCGGACAGGCGCTCACCTCTGCCGTCAGCGGCCTGCGCGTCACGCAGTCCGGCCTGTCGGTGATCGCGTCGAACATCGCGAACGCCGAGACGCCGGGCTACGTCAAGAAGACCGCGACGCAGGTTGCCGCCGCCTCCGGCGACATCACGATCGGGGTGCGGCTCTCCTCGATCAGCCGCGAGCTCGACCAGTATCTGCAGCGCCAGTTGCGTACGGAAACCTCCGGCGGCGCCTACGCCACGCTGCGCTCGGACTTTTACCAGCGGCTGCAGGGCGTGTTCGGCCAGCCGGGCGAGAGCAACGCGCTCGAGAGCGTGTTCAACGACTTCACCACCGCGCTGCAGTCGCTGGCGACCTCGCCCGACTCGAGCGCGGCGCGCTATGGCGTGCTCACCGCCGGGCAGACCCTCGCCCAGCACCTCAACGGCATGACCAGCGACATCCAGGGCCTGCGCAGCGACGCGGAGCTCGGCCTGTCCGACGCGGTCAATCAGGCGAACGCCGCGCTGCGCAACATCGGGGCGATCAACCAGCAGCTCGGCCTCACCAACGTGCAGGACGCGACCACCGCGACGCTGCGGGACCAGCGCGACTACTACATCGACCAGCTCTCGCAGCTGATGGACATCAAGGTGGTCCAGAGCGACCACAACCAGGTCAACATCTTCACCCGCGCCGGGACGCAGCTCGTCGGCGACCGCGCGGCCACGATCATCTTCGACGCGAAGGGCTCGCTGTCGGCGGCCTCGCAATGGGACGCCGATCCGAGCAAGCGTTCGGTCGGCACGCTGCTGCTCGATTCCGGCGCGGGCGCGCCGGTCGACATGATCGCCGCCAACATGTTCGGCTCGGGCAAGATCGCCGCGCTGCTCGAGATGCGCGATCACGTGCTGGTCGACGCGCAGGCGCAGGTCGACCAGATCGCATCCGCGATGGCGCGCGCGCTGTCCGACCGCACGACGGCGGGCACCGCGGTCACCTCCGGATCGCAATCCGGCTTCGACGTCGATATCGGCGCGCTGCAGTCCGGCAACACGATCAATCTCACCTATACCGACAACCTGACCAACACGCAGCGGACCGTCACGCTGCTGCGCGTCGACGACCCGAGCGTGCTGCCGCTGTCGAACGACCTCACGCCCAATACCAACGACAAGGTCATCGGCATCGATTTCTCCGCCGGCTTCGGCTCCGTGATCGCGCGGATCAACGAGGCGCTCGGCTCGACCGGCATGCATTTCTCCAATCCGGCCGGCACCACGCTACGCGTGCTCGACAACGGCGCGGGCGGCAAGGTCACCGTGAATGCGGCGTCCGCCACCAAGACCGTCACGTCGCTTTCGGGCGGCAGCGCGGAATTTCCCTTCTTCCTCGACGGCACCAATCCCTATTCGGGCGCGATCGGTGCGCTCGGCAGCCAGACCGTCGGCTTTGCGGGCCGCATCACGGTCAACGCCGCGCTGCTGGCCGATCCCTCGAAGCTCGTCGCCTATCAGAGCGGGACCGCGGCGGGCGATGCGACGCGGCCGAACTTCATCCTCGACCGGCTCACCAACGGCACGCTCGATTTCGCCCCGCAGGCCGGCATCGGCACTGCGTCAGCGCCGTTCAGCGGCTCGCTGCAATCCTACATCCGGCAGATGATCAGCCAGCAGGGCGAGGCGGCGGCGACCGCCGACAGCCTGCGGCAGGGTCAGGAAGTCGTCGTCAACACGCTGCAGCAGCGCTTCGCCGACCAGTCG
>DATEKY010000056.1:0-3215 GCA_035277225.1 Xanthobacteraceae bacterium | reverse complement strand
CCCTGCTGGCCTGCAAGCAACGCGTTGATGCGATGCGCTCGCCTGCTTTTCGAGACACGTTCTCAATGCTGCTCGAGTATCTCGGGCAGCCATGGGGAGCCTGGGACGACAAACCGAAACACTAGCGGGTGACGTCCGCTTCTGGCCGGTAAGCGACCAAGCCCCTCCGAGGTGAATCGCGGCAACGGCGCGCACTACTCCAACACGGCACCGCGATCTCCGGGCAGCAGCAACTGCCGGTGAACCCACCAAGGCGCGATGCCGTTGCTCATCACCCGCTCGTGAAATTCACGTAAGGTGAACGAAGCACCACGCGCTGCGGCATAATCCCGCCGCAATTTAAGTGCCGCGAGCTTGCCCAGAAAGTATCCGCCGTAGGTCGGGTCGTAGGTGCCGCGCACAGCCTCGCGCGCCGCATGCGCGCTGGACAGATGCGCCTCGCGCTCGAAGAACTCCGCGGCCTGGGCAACACTCCACGCGCCGCTATGCAGCTTTATCCCAGCGATCAGCCGGCAAATGCGATTCAGTGCCTCTGCGATCTGCGCCAATCGGTAGCCCGGATCCTCCGCGCGGAAACCCTCGTCGCTGACCAGCTGCTCGGCGTAGTGTGCCCAGCCATCCTGCCCAGACGAGGGTTGCGGGAAGGGATTGAGCCCTATCCAGATACGCCGCACCTTCCCCGGCGTCCGGCGCATGAACACGCTGTGCACGTAATGCCCGGGCACCACTTCGTGCGCGGTGATGTCGGCAAGCGTGGCGAAGTTGAAAGATTCTAGCCAGGCATTCTGCCGCTCGAGCGGCCAGGCCGGATCGGCGTCGGTGATGTAGTAATAGCTCTGTACAGGCCGCGCCTCGAGCGGCGGTGATGAATGCATCGAAGCCATGCCGATGTCGTAGGCCGGCGCCGGCGCTACGACGATGTGTTCGCTGGTCGGCATCACGAGCAGATTCTTCTTGGCGACGAAGGCGAACAATTCATCCACCTGCGCGGTTGCCGCGGCGACGAGCTCACCGCGCGCCGGGTGATGGCGCACGAGCTCGCCCCACACCTGCATGGGTGTACGCGTCGCGTCGATGCGCGCGGCGGTTCGCGTGAACTCGGCCTGGTTACGTGCCAACTCGCGCTCGCCGATCGCCAGCAACCGGTCGGCCGGCAGGTCGATCAATTCCTCGGCGCGGTATCGCGCTTCGACCGCCGCCGTGCCGATGGCAAATTCGCCGGTTGCGGCAGCAAGACCGCGCGTCTCTAGTTCGCGGCGATACTCGACGATGTTGCGTGCCGCCTCCCCTGCCGCAGCCGCAAGCTGCTGACGAAGGGCTGCGTCTGCCTCGCCGGAAAAAGCCAGCTGCAAATCGCGTGACAGCAGTTCCTCCACGCCGTTGAGCATGCCGATGGCGGTCTCCACGAATACCCGGGGCGGCGATTGGATATTTCGGCGCGCAGACTCGAGCAGCCGTGGTATGGCGTGCATTTTGGAGATTGCCTGGCGCATCCGCGTCACGGCCGGTGCGGCATCCATCGTGGCGAGGTTGTGCAATCCGTCGGAGATCGCCGCGACGTAGATCATGGGATTGCGCGACCAGTTCTTGACCGTCTCCAGATCCAACAACCAGCCATCGACAACACCCAGCAGGATGCGCCGGTCCACGCGCTCGTCGGCGCTCAAAGATTGCTCGGAGATCGAGTCGAGGCGCCCCCGGATGGCATGCAGCCATTTGATCTCCGCCGCGACAGACGGGGCCGAAAAGTCCTCGAGCTCACCGTCATGGGCGTGAAGGCCATTGCCGGCGGCAATCGAGGGATGGAATCGCCCGAACCCGTCGAGGTAGACATCGACGAGGCCGGCAAACGCAGTCGGCGGGGCCGACGTAGCGGAGTTGGCGGCCGGAACGGTCAGAATCAGCCACGCGCCAAACACCAAGCTTGCTGCAAGTCGAGTGTTCATGCGTGCAGCTTAAAACAGAATGAGATGCCAGTTCCTGTCGCCGGCTGTTCCAGTCGATGTCCGCGAACCCTCGTCACATCTATCTGACGACCTTCTCCAGCTGAATCGCCGCCGACTCGGTGTACGTCGCCGCAACGACATCGCCGGGACTCAGGGTCATCAGGCGTGCCTGCGACTTTTCTTCGAAGTTGATCGGCTTCGTGGTGCCGTTCGGCAGTGTCACCCACAGGATGTTGGCTGTCGGATCGACGGAGGCAATCTCGAACGAGGACGTCATCTTCTGGCCTGGGTCTCGCCCCTTCGGCACGATTTGAAAGACGACCGACTCGGTGAAGGTGGCCTCGACGACATCGCCGACTGCGACCTTGTCGAAACTCTTCACCTGATCGCTGATCGGCACGTCAAGCGTCCGGCCCTCTTCGGTCTGCAGCGTGACGAGCCGCGTTCTTGCGTCGATGGCTATCACGGTGCCGCGAACAACGGCGGTCTGTTCGTGCTTCAGTGGCCCTTGATTCGACGCCTTCGCGGGGAAAAACCCCGTCCCGGAATGATCGAGCTGTGCGCGTACCTGTTGGTCCGCCAGCGCCGCACCGGGCAGAACGAGGGTTGCGGCCAGAATCGCGGTCATTGCACTGCTGTTCATGTTCGCGTACTCCTTGAGTTGCGGAGCGACGGGAATGCCGGTGCCGGTGGGCGCCATCATATCGCCGTAGCGCACCCGTAGCGACCCATGACTCCTATTGGATCACCATGTTCCTGATCTACCTGCTTGCATCGTTCTCGCTCGTAATCGGCGTGTATGCGTTGTTCTGGAAGCTGGCCGCAAGAATCCTGCGGTACGGTGGGGTCTCGTGGCGACTGGCCTTCCTGACAGCGGCAACGATCGTGTTCGCGCTGGCCTTCGCCCGCGGTGTACTCAGTTTTGTCGGGATCTCGGCTCCAGCTTACTTCGGCATTGCACTTGGCTTGCCCATCACGATCGCCATAGGCGCATGGTGTTTTCACGATCGAGCCACGCGCCCTGACGGCAAGCCTGTTGATTGGCCCGGCGCGTTCAAACTCAGCGGCGTCGCAGTCGCGCTGAACACCTTGGCAGGTCTGTTGATCCTTGCTGTGGCAATGACGATGAATTCGTAATCGCCTAAACTTGAGCCCGCAGAACGACAACTACAAGAGCTCGACGAGTCTGGGAGGACTCAACAGATGAACAACAGGGCCATCATCGGCGTCAGCGCCGCCGCGATTCTCGTCATCGGCTACGTCGCCGCC
>DATEKY010000055.1:0-10417 GCA_035277225.1 Xanthobacteraceae bacterium | reverse complement strand
AGCAGCGGGTCGCCGCCGTTGCAGTCCTCGTCGTCGCCGTCGTCCTGATTGCAGTGGACGATGACCTCGTCGCCGACCTTCCAGCGCTTCACCTTTTCGCCGACCGCCCATACGAGGCCGGACGCGTCGGAGCCCGCGATGTGATACGGATTCTTGTGCCCGTCGATCGGCGAGATCGGCTGGCCGAGACCGGCCCAGATGCCGTTGTAGTTCACGCCCGCCGCCATCACGAACACCAGCACCTCGTCGTCGGCGATCTCCCAGGTGGGCAGCACCTCGACCTGGAACGAGGTTTCCGGCGGCCCGTGGCGCTCCTTGCGGATCGCCCACGCGTACATCTTCGCCGGCACGTGGCCGACAGGCGGGATTTCGCCGATCTCGTAGAGGTCTTTGGGCGCGCCCGCATTCGCTGCCGCTTTGGGCGCTGCACTGGAGGTTGAAAGCTGCACCACGGTCGACATGCCGGCCTCCCGGATTTGTGCGGGCCTCGCGGACGCAAAGTCTGCCGCAACTCATGTTGCAATGCAACAGGCCGACGCTGCGGCGCACAGACAAGCCGCCGCGCACAGCAAAAGTTCCCGGCCATGGTCCGGTCGCTGGCATCAGGCAGGTGGAGGGACTAGCCTTTGGCGCGCGCCGCAAGGCGCGATGACCATCAACCGCCGGGGGAGGCCACCGTGGTCGGAATAGACAGCATCATTGTCATGATCGTCGTCGGCGCCATTGCCGGGTGGCTTGCCGGGCAGATCATGCGCGGCTTCGGGTTCGGGCTGATCTGGAACATCGTCATCGGCATCATCGGCGCCTTCATCGGCGTGTGGCTGCTGACCACCTTGCGCATCGTGCCGTTCGCCGGCTTCCTCGGCTCGATCATCAACGCGACCATCGGTGCGGTCGTTCTGCTGCTGATCGTCGGCCTGATCCGCAGGCGATAGCGGCGACGCGGCGAATACCGACTTCGCGCCATGCGCTGAGCGGCCTGCAGGCCGATCGACTGATCGCGGCCGCTCCGCCTCCCGCATCGCAGCACGCATAGAGGGCATCTATCGCGCGATCTGATCTCTTTGTTGGCCGCGGCCGACAGCACGGCGTAGGCTCCCGGAAGTCGTCATCACGTCTGGGAGGTGTGATGCCGCGATACCATTTCGCCACCTGCGGGATGGCGGGGCAGGACTTTGCCCTGCTCGATTCCGCCGGGTCGGTGCTGGAAGACGATGCGGCGGCGGAGTTTCGCGCGCGCAAGCTGGTGCGCGAGCTCAAGAAGCAAACGCTGGTCCATCCGGTCGGATGGACGATGGTCGTGCGCGAAGGCGAGCGCGACGTGTGCTTCGTGCGCGTCGGCCCTTACGATCTCCGACGGAAACAGCGGTCGTAGCACGGTCAGGTTACTCGGCGAGCGGCAGCGCATCGAGCCCGCTGGTCGACGTGATCAGCGGGCCCCAATTGAAGCGCACCTCGGCGCGAGCCTTGGCGAGCAACTCCTCGTCGATGTAGGGCACGATGAGCTTGCGGAACGCGCGCTCCAGCATCGCGAATTCTTCGCCGCAGCTGTCGGCGCGCTCCATCGGCAGTCCGCCCTTCGAGACCGCATCGGCGAATGTCTTCGGGTCCGAGCCGTAGGCCATGCACAGCAGATTGTAGTAGCGCTGCGCCGCGGTCCCATGCGGTCCGGCAAAGGCGCGCAGGTTCTGCGGCTTCTCCAGCGCGGCCTTCGCCTCGCTCGCCATCATGAAGCCGACGCCCTGGAACAGGCGCGCCGAATCCTCGGGCGCAAACTTCAGCAACACATAGGCGGAGAAGAAATCGGCGGCATCTTCCTCGCGCCCGAATACCGGGACTTCGAGCAGATCGAATACCGCATGCCCGGCCTCGTGCAGGAACGTGTCGACGACAGCGCCGACGATCGAGTCGGCGCGCGTGAGGCCGCCGGGCGTGCCCACCTTGGGGGCATGCTGTTCGATGAGTTCGACGTATTCGTAGCAAACGGTCGCGGTCGCTTCCCAGTAATAGGCGTCGACCGTGCCGCCGCAGCTCTTCAGTTCGAGCGTCAGCTCGCGCGGCAGGCGGAGCGGATTGAGCATCGAGCGCAGCGTCTCCAGCACCCGGCGCTCCTGCAGCGCTTCGTAGATCGGCCGATGTTTCGCGTCCGTCGGCTGCGCATACAGCACGCGGATATGGTTCGTGGAGAGCGGCAGGCTTAGCTGCGCCATGGCGGGGGCGGACGCGAGCAGGCTGAGCAGGCTGACCAGGAAGGCCACGACGGCTGACATCATCGGATAAGGTCTTCTCCGTCGATTTCTGTTCTGCCGATTCGTGTTCTTCGACAGCGGCTCCCACTGCTGCGCACCGGAGCGCGTCCGCGGCGAGATACGCGCGCGATAAAGCCAGCGAAAGACGCGTGATTTAACGCCACGGCTTTGCGCCGGTTCCAAGGCTGGCAGGCGGCGGCCGCGGGGCGAAAATGCCGCAGGCGTCTTAGTTCCGCGCTGCGGCGTTCGTCAGGCCGGGATCGATCCGGTCGTGTTCATCAGCTGCGCGCGCGTCTCCGGCCGCAACAGCCTGACGACCCGGCGCTTGCCGTCGTCGGCGGACACCGTCACGTAGTCGGCATCGAGGAACCGGAAGGTCTGTTCCTTCCAGCGCTGCACCAGCCGCGCCGCTTCGGGGTCGTCCAGTCCGAAGGTCAGCTTGATAGCCTCGAGCATGAATGCGTCGGCGACGGTTTCCGGGTCGAGGCCCTTCATGACCGCCTGCCGCGCCGCGATGCGGGCGTGCGCCAGACAACGCTCTTCCGGATCGGTGATATCCATGCGCAACGCTTTCGAATGCCGAAATGCACGAGTGCGGCGAATCACGCGCCAAAATACTATCGCACCGGATGGCTACGCCAACCCCGCGGGCGCTTAGCGAACCGCTCGCATCGAGGACTCGCATGCGCCGTCGCCTGAAAGACTGGGCGCGATCGATCAGACGGGACGCTCATGCGGTCTATCTTGCGGCCCGTGATCCGCGCACGCCCTGGTATGTGAAAGCCCTCGCGATCTGCGTCGCCGGGTATGCGCTGTCGCCGATCGACCTGATCCCGGACTTCATCCCCGTGATCGGCTATCTCGACGATGCGGTGCTGGTGCCGCTCGGCATCCTGGCGGTGGTGAAGCTGATACCACCGGAGATCATGGCAGAGAGCCGGGCCGCCGCTGCGGCCGCGGCCGAACGGCCGGTCAGCCGCACCGCCGCACGCGTCGTCGCCCTGATCTGGGCGGCCTCCATCGCACTGACCGGCTGGCTCGCCTGGCGCTGGCTCGGCTGACAATCTCCCATCGATTTCGCGATCTGAAACGCGAATCCAAGAAAACTTGCTTGATCCCGTAGCGACTACGGGATGCATGCTGACGGTAGCCCGATCATGCGGCGTGCTCGAGCAGGTCACGACAAGAACTCAAACCGAGAGGGGCGCGGGGACTACTGGGGGCAGACGCGAGTTCGGGACAAATCAACGTGCTCAGTTAAGGCAGCTCGGCGGTCGGTGATCCGGTCGAACACCGCGGGACCGCGACTTGTCTCTTGCATCCGACGTCTGATCCGGGCGCAGAGCATTTTCTACGCGACGGTATCTCCGCTCCCTCGTCATATTTCTGACGGGGAACGGCATGGCTGCGAGCGGCGACGATACGGTCATCGGCGGGACCGGTGACGACAAGCTCAATGGCGGCGCCGGCGCCGATACGCTGCTGGGGGGAGCCGGCGCCGACAAGCTCAGCGGCGGCGCGGGCGGCGATCTGCTCGACGGCGGCTCGGGCAGCGACACGGTCAGCGGGGATTCCGGCAACGACACGCTGGTCTATCGGCTCGCGGAGAACACCGGCTCGACCGACATCTACGACGGTGGCGCGGGCTTTGACCGGTTGCGCCTCATCCTCACCAGCGCCGAATGGCTGAGCGCCGCGGTCCAGCGGGACGTCCAGAATTATCTGGCATTCATCGCGGACTCGACCCTGCCGACCGGCGAAGCCAGCAACACCGAATTCCGTTTCACCGTGGTCGATCTGCGGGTGTCCAAGATCGAGAGCCTGGAGGTCGTGGTCGACGGAGTCGTGATCGATCCGACCAATCCAAATCACGCGCCGACCGTGTCGGCGCCGGTGTCCGGTTCGGGCGCGGAAGGCTCCGGCACGTTCAGCGTCGACCTGCTGCAGAACGCGTCCGACGTGGATGCCGGCGCGGTGCTGCATATCGCAAATCTCGACTGGAGCGACGTCGCGACGCCGGGTGCAATGCCGGCAGGCTTTACGGTCAGCGGCAATTCGATCTCGGTCGACACCAATCAGCTCGCCTATGACGGCCTGGCGCTGGGCGAGTCGTTCGAGACCCACTTCTCCTACGACGTGGTCGACGAGCACGGCGCGCTCGTGCATCAGACCGCGACCGTGAACATCACCGGGACCAACGACGCGCCGAGGATCACCGGCGGCGACACCGGCGGCCAGGTGCAGGCGGGGGAGAATCCGATCGCGGCCGGCCGGTTGAACGCAACCGATGTCGACCATGGCGCGACCATCTCGTGGTCGATCGACGGCGGCCAGCAGGCCAATGCCGACTTCGTCTTTGCGCTCGACGAATTCAAGGTCATCAAGAACGCGCTGCCGTTCTTCGACGACACGTTCGGCGACGGCAACCCGCCGCCGTCCGCGCCCAACTTCGCCAACAACACGCCGGCATCCTATGGCGTGCCAACGCCCGCGCCCGGCGGTCCAAGTCCGACTGCCGTGGTCGAGATGATGGGCCACGCCGTGATGTACGGCCCGACAGGACCGGTCCCGGCGCCTGGCGTCGGCCCGGGCTCACCTAATTTCGTGTCGGATGGCGTGACGCTGCTGTCCAACATCGACCCGACACAACCCGACAACGGACCCGGATTGAGAAAGGGGGCGAGCTTCAGCGTCGACGGCCGGTTCGAAGCCCTCGTGCCGGAGGATCCTCGCGAGAGCTACGGCATTCGTCTGACCGACCGTAACCTGCCGGCGAATCCCTCGCCGACCAATCCGACGAACCTCGGCAACGACGTCCTCGATCTTTCGCTTCGACGCGATGTCGACGGACTTCTCAAGGTGCAGTTCCGCAAGCTGGACTTCGCCGCCAACAGCAATCCCGTGCTGCTCGGCGAAGTCATGGTTTCGGAGTCCGATCTGGCCGGCCATCAGATCGTGTTCCATCTCAATCACGCCAACGCCGGCTCGACCGGCATCACGGCTTCGTTCGACATCACCGACCACGACGGCAACGTGATCTTGACCAGGACTATTCTGACAGCCGCGAACGTCATGGCTGTCGGCCAGATCTTCAGCGACGAGAACTGGACGCGCGCGCAGTTCGTCGGCTCCGAGCCGGCCGAAAATGTCTCTTTCATGATCGGTCAGTATGGAGCGTTGACGGTCGACCAGGACGGCCACTGGAAATATCTGCTGTTCGGCGACGATAACGTGCGGGCGTTGAAGCAGGGCGAGACGACCACCGACTCGTTCCAGCTGCGCGCCACCGACGAGCACGGCGCGTTCGACACACGGACCGTCAACGTCACGGTGACCGGCCAGAACGATGCGCCGGTGATCACCGGTGGCATCACCAACGGCGCCGTGCACGAGGATTTCAATCAGCAGGCGACCGGAACGCTGAGCGCGATGGATCCCGACCATGACGCGACACGGAGCTGGAGCGTCGCCGCCAGCCCGCCCGGGGGGCCTGCGCATTACGGCATGCTGACGATCGACCAGAACGGCGCCTGGACCTACGCGCTCACCTCGCACAGCCTGTCGCACGGGCAGCACGCCACCGACACGTTCATCGTCCTGGTGACCGACGAGTTCGGCGCGGCCGATACCGAAACGATCACCATCAATATCGAAGGCAACAACGATACGCCGGTCGTCCCAGCGCTCGGCGGCGCCACGCTGAACGAGGACGGGACGCTTTCGAGTGGCGGCATCATCACGTTCCTCGATGCCGATCTCGCCGACAGCCATACGGTACAAGCGGCCGGGGCCAGCGCCATCGCTCCCACCGCCTCGCCGCAGCCGCAGCTGCCGCTGCTGCCGATCGGCACGCTGATCGTGACCCCGGGTGATGACGCGACCGGGGACGGCGTCGGTCACGCCGCCTGGAGCTTTTCGATCGACAACAGCGCGGTGCAGTTCCTCGCCGAGGGGCAAGCGCTGACCATCACCTACCCGATCGAGGTGTTGGACAGTTCGCCGTTCTTCGGGTCCGTGTCGACGACCACGCAGGACCTCGTCATCACCGTCCTCGGCGAGAACGACGCCCCGACCACCAACGAGGGGCCTGGCGTCAATCTCGAGCCGTGGGTCGCTCCGCTCGGAGGCCCCAGCGGCGACATCGATCTGCTGACCGCCGGCAATTTCCATTTCAACGACGCCGACATCGCCGACACGCACGATGTCAGCTGGGTCTTCAACCCGTCACTCAGCAACACCCCGCAGATCGGCGCGATCACCCTCGTCCATCTCGACAACGACACCGCACTCGGCGTCAGCGGACAGGTCCACTGGGAGTTCACGATCAACTCGGCTGAGGTAAACGCGCTGGCTCCCGACACCGTGCTGCACGAGACCTTCGACGTGCTGGTCGACGATCACCACGGCGGAGTCACGCCCTATCACGTGACCGTCACGCTCGCCGGCTCGAACGGCGTCCCGATGTCGGTGTCGAACTTCCAGACGCTGGACTATCCGGGTGCGCTGCGCACGATGGCATTCGACATCAACGACCACGGCGAGATCGTCGGCCAGACCGCCACATCTCCCGCATCGTATTTCAGCTTCGACTACGAGGGCGGGGCATTCTCGCCGATCGCCTACCCGACGGCCACCAATACCAGCGCGAACACCATCAACAATTATGGGCTCGTAGGAGGCTACGACGAACCGATCCCGTCGACCCCGCGCTTTGGTTTCACGGAAAATAACGGCTCCTACTCGGGTCAGTTCAGTTTGTCCGCCATCAGCACCACGATCGACGGCATCAATGACGGCGGCGTTTTCGTCGGCACCTATTTCGGGCCTTCCGTCCGTGGCTACATCAATTCGGGCGGCGTTATAACCGACCTCATCGTTCCGGGCGCGAGTCTCACCAACGCGAATGGAATCAACGATTCCAACGAGGTCGTGGGATCCTACCGCATCGGCATCCACGACCACGGCTTCATCTACCACAACGGCAGCTACACGACGGTTGATCACCCGCTCGGCGTCGATACGGTCGCCGCCGACATCAACGATGCCGGACAGATTGTCGGCTGGTACAAGGACGCGGGCGGCCACACCCACGGATTCATCGAAACCGGCGGCACGTTCACCACCGTCGACAACCCGCTCGGCGTAGACACCTTCGTGCGCGGCATCAACAACGACGGCGAGATCGTCGGCTGGTACACCGACGCGGCTAGCATCAGCCATGCCTTCGTCGCCACCATCGACAATCCGGTCAAGCATGCAGGCGACGACGTGCTGGTGGCAGATCCTACATTCGGCGGGCGCCTCAGCGGGGGTGGCGGCAACGACACCTTCGTGTTCAACCTCCCGCCGCAAAACTGGGCCCTGATCGACGACTTCGTCCAGGGGGAGGACGTGCTGCAAATTTCGGCGGCCGGTTTCGGCCATGGACTTGTGGCAGGCGCAACGCCGACGCTGCTGACGGGTGCGCATGCCAGCGTGAGTGGCGGCGCGGGCGGGTACTTCATATACGACACCATCACGCCAGGCCCTGGCTCGGGCGGTACGCTGTACTGGGATCCAACCGGCGGATCCGGCACGGACGCGATTGCAATCGCGCGGCTGGGCGTCGCCGGCCTGTCCGCGTCGGACTTTCACATCGTGTAAGAGAGGCGACCTCTCTGCGGGACACGTGCTGATCTGAGGCGCCGGGGGGCGCGAACATGGCGAAGCAACAGAACCCCGACAAGCTGTCGGTCGGCGAACTGGCCCGCCTGACCGGCGTCAATGTCGAAACGGTGCGGTACTACGAGCACATCGGGCTGCTGCCGACGCCGCCCAAGACGACCAGTGGGCGGCGCGTTTTCGGAAGCGAACATCTCTCCGCGCTGTCCTTCATCAAGCAGGCGCGCGATCTCGGATTCGGCATCAAGGATGTCCGCGAACTGCTCGCGCTGCGCCACCGCCGCGACCCCTGCGACGATGCGAAGGCGATTGCCGCGAAGCATCTTGCCAGCCTGCGGGCAAAGTTGAACAACCTGGTCAAGCTCGAGCGCATCATCGCGTCGGCGATCGACAGATGCTCCGGCAGCGTCGAATGCCCGGTGCTCGAGATCATCGAAACCGCGGGCACCATCGGCCGGCTTGTCGTGTGATTGGCGATTGCCGACCCGAAGCCTCCAACAATATTGTTGCACTGCAACAAAATTCGGCGCACCATCCCGGCGGTTTAACCCAACGCCCGGTGGATAGCGCTCGTGCGCGACAAACCCTGGATCTTCCGCACCTATTCGGGGCACTCGAACGCGCGCGAGTCGAACGCGCTCTACCGCAAGAACCTCGCCAGGGGGCAGACCGGCCTGTCGGTCGCCTTCGATCTGCCCACCCAGACCGGCTACGACTCGGACCACGTTCTCTCGAAAGGCGAGGTCGGCAAGGTCGGCGTGCCGATCGCCCATCTCGGCGACATGCGCGCGCTGTTTTCCGACATCCCGGTCGCCGAGATGAACACCTCGATGACCATCAACGCCACCGCGCCGTGGCTGCTCGCGCTCTACATCGCGGTCGCCGACGAGCAGGGCGCGCCGCGCGCCAAACTGCAGGGCACCACGCAGAACGACATCGTGAAGGAATATTTGTCGCGCGGCACATACGTGTTTCCGCCCGCGCCCTCGCTGCGGCTGACCAAGGACGTGATCCTGTTCACGACCAAAGAGATGCCGAAGTGGAATCCGATGAACGTGTGCTCCTATCATCTGCAGGAGGCCGGCGCGACGCCGGTGCAGGAGCTCGCCTACGCGCTCGCGACTGCGATCGCGATCCTCGACACCGTGAAGGCCTCGGGCGAAGTCGCGCCTGAATCCTTTGGCGAGGTGGTCGGGCGCATCTCGTTCTTCGTCAACGCCGGGCTGCGCTTCATCACCGAGCTGTGCAAGATGCGCGCCTTCGCCGAGCTGTGGGACGAGATCACGCGCGAGCGCTACGGCGTCACCGACGCGAAGCAGCGGCTGTTCCGCTACGGCGTGCAGGTGAACTCTCTTGGTCTGACGGAACAGCAGGCCGAGAACAACGTCTATCGCATCCTGCTGGAGATGCTCGCCGTCACGCTGTCGAAAGGCGCGCGCGCGCGCGCCGTCCAGCTGCCGGCGTGGAACGAGGCGCTCGGCCTGCCGCGCCCGTTCGACCAGCAATGGTCGCTGCGCATGCAGCAGATCCTCGCCTACGAAACCGACCTGCTCGACTACGGCGACATCTTCGAAGGCTCGACCGAGATCGCCGCCAAGGTGGAGGAGCTCAAGCGCGAGGCCAAGGAAGAGCTCGCGCGCATCGAGCAGATGGGCGGCGCGGTCGCGGCGGTCGAGTCGAGCTACATGAAGTCCAAGCTTGTGGAGAGCAACACCGCGCGGCTCGAAGCGATCGAGCGCGGCGAGCAGACCGTGGTCGGCGTCAACAAATTCGTCGAAGCCGAGCCCTCGCCGCTCTCGACCGGCGAAGGCGCGATCCTCACCGTGCCGCACGAGGTCGAGGCCGAACAGATCGAGCGGCTCAATGCCTGGCGCGCGTCGCGTGACGCCAACGCGGTGGCGGCTGCGCTGAAGGAATTGCGCGCCGCGGCGGCCGAAGGGCGCAACGTGATGCCGCCCTCGATCGCAGCGGCGAAGGCCGGCGTCACCACCGGCGAATGGGGCGCTACGCTGCGCGAGGCGTTCGGCGAATACCGCGCGCCGACCGGCGTGGGCCGCGCGGCACGGCAGCAACCCGGCGCGCTCGACGACGTGCGCACCGATGTCGAGCGCGTGTCGCAGCGCCTCGGGCGGCGCATCAAGTTCCTGGTCGGCAAGCCCGGCCTCGACGGCCATTCCAACGGCGCCGAGCAGATCGCGGTGCGCGCGCGCGATGCCGGTATGGAGGTGGTCTACGAGGGCATCCGCCTGACGCCCGCCGAGATCGTCAACGCCGCGCTCGAGGAAGGCGTGCACGTGGTCGGGCTGTCGATCCTGTCGGGCTCGCACGTGCCGCTGGTGAAGGATGTGGTCGCCCGCATGCACGCGGCCGGCCTCGACGACGTGCCGGTCGTGGTCGGCGGGATCATCCCGCCGGACGATGCCAGCACCTTGCGCGCCGCGGGCGTCGCGGCGGTCTACACGCCGAAGGATTACGAGCTCAACCGCATCATGGCCGACGTGGTGCGG
>DATEKY010000054.1:0-2339 GCA_035277225.1 Xanthobacteraceae bacterium | reverse complement strand
GGCTTCGCCGGCATCGTCAATGCACCCGTGGTCTCGATCGCGCCCGACGTTGGCGAGGCGATCCTGGTGCAGACCTTCGTCGTCGTGGTGATCGGCGGCGTCGGATCGTTCCCCGGCGCCATTCTCGGCGGTCTGATAGCGGGCGAGATCATCAGCATCACCTCGATGTTCAACCCCGGCTATTCCTACGTCATGCTGTTCGTCGCGATGACCTTGGTGCTCGTGCTGCGGCCGTATGGCCTGCTCGGCACGCAGGGCCGCGAGTAGGGACGCCGCATGCTCAGGCAACGCCCCATTCTCGTCGAGGCGCTGACCGCAATCGGGCTGATCGCTGCGCCGTTCATCCTGCCGCATCTCGGCTTCACGCCGACCACCATCAACCGCATTCTGGTCTGGGGCCTGTTCGGCATCGGCTTCGACATCCTGTTCGGCTTCACCGGCCTGTTGTCGTTCGGCCAATCGGCCTTCTTCGGCACCGGCGGCATGGTCGCGGCCTATCTGCTCACGGTCGTGAACTTCCCCTATGTGATGCTCTCGCTTCTCGTCGGCACCGTCGCGGCCGCCGTCATCGGCTACCTGGTCGGGCTGATCGCGCTGCGGCGCACCGGCATCTATTTCGCGATGATCACCGTCGCGATCGCCGAGGTCTTTTACTTTGTCGAGTTCAATCCGCTGTCGGAGTTCACCGGCGGCGAGAATGGGCTGCCGGGCGTGCCGACGCCGAGCCTCCATCTCGGCTTCACGACCATCAAGTTCAACACCGACTGGATGCTCTATACGTTCTTGGCATTCTGGTTCTTCGTCGGCATCGGGATCGCGCTGCGCATCGTGCGCTCGCCGATCGGCGCCGTGCTGCGCGCGATCCGCGACAATCCGCTGCGCGCCGCCGCGGTCGGCCACAACATCCACGGCTACAAGCTCGCCGCCTTCGTGATCGCGGCCGCCTATGCGGGCTTCGCCGGCGGGCTGCTCGGCGTGATGCAGGGCTTCATGCCGCCGGACGCCTTCATGTTCGACACGTCCGGGCAGCTGGTGATGCAGACCGCGATCGGCGGCGCCGGCACGCTGTTCGGGCCGCTGGTTGGCGCCACGGTGTGGCTCTATCTGAGCGATCTGCTGCAAACGAGACTGCATCTCGGCGCCAGCTGGAAGCTGGTCCTCGGCATCATCTTCGTCCTGCTGGTCTGCTTCCTGCGCCGTGGACTGATCGGCGCCATCGCCGACCTCTACGAGCTGGCGACCGCCGGCAGGAAGGCCAAGCCGGCCGACGCCGCGTCGGGCGACGAGACTGCCGTGCCCGCGCGCGAGCCGACGGTGGTCGCAATGCCGGCGCGCCCGCGCGAGACCGACCGCACCAGCGGGCCGATCCTGCAGGCGAAGGGCCTCAGCAAGCACTATGGCGGCCTCGCCGCCAACAGCGACATCGACTTTGTCGTCAATCATGGCGAGCTGCGCGGCATCATCGGCCCGAACGGCGCCGGCAAGACCACCTTCTTCAAGATGCTGACGTGCGAGGTGACGCCGACGTCGGGCCAGATCGTGTTCGAGGGGCGCGACATCACCGGCATGACGATGACCGACGTCTGCCAGCTCGGTCTTACGAAGAGCTTCCAGATCAACCAGCTGTTCAACCGGCTGACCGCGCGCGAGAACCTGACCATCTCGGCGCTCGCGGACCTGCGCGGCAAGTTCCGGCTCGACCTGTTCAAGTCGCTCAAGAGCGTGCCCGGTCTCGACGCGCAGATCGAGCATACGCTCGAACTGGTTGACCTCGCGGATCGCGCGGATACGCCGGTCTCCGATCTCGCCTATGGCGAGAAGCGCCGACTCGAGATCGGGCTGGCGATCGCGACCTCGCCGAGCCTGCTGCTGCTCGATGAGCCGCTCGCCGGCATGAGCCCACGCGAGCGCGTCGAGACGGTGCGGCTACTCAAGTCGATCGCGCGCGGCCGTACCATGATCATCATCGACCACGACATGGATTCGCTGTTCGAGCTGGTCGAGCGCGTCACTGTTCTGCAGGAGGGCCGGGTGCTCACCGAAGGCACGCCGGACGACATCAAGGGCAACAGCAAAGTGCAGGAAGCCTATCTCGGCGGCGTGCACGGCGTGTTGGCGGCCGAATGAGCCTGCTCGAAGTCAACGGTCTCAACACCTACTACGGCGACAGCCACATCCTGTTCGACGTCGCGCTGCGCGTCGAGCGCAACGAGGTGGTGGCGCTGCTCGGCCGCAATGGCGCGGGCAAGAGCACGACCCTTAAGAGCCTGATGGGCGTGGTGGCGCCGCGCGAAGGTTCCATCCGTTTCGACGGCGCCGAAATCGCGCGCGAGAAGAGC
>DATEKY010000053.1:0-2717 GCA_035277225.1 Xanthobacteraceae bacterium | reverse complement strand
CGATCACAACGGCAAGGCGGTCTCGTTCCGCAACGTGATCCTGATCATGACCACGAATGCGGGCGCGGCAGACCTGGCGAAATCGGCCTACGGATTCACGCGCACCAAGCGCGAGGGCGACGACGTCGAGGCGATCAACCGCATGTTCGCCCCGGAATTCCGCAACCGGCTCGACGCCACCATCACGTTCGGGCACCTCTCGCAGGAGGTGATCTCGAAGGTGGTCGAGAAGTTCGTGATGCAGCTCGAGGCGCAGCTCGCCGACCGCAATGTCACGATCGAGCTCTCGGAGGACTCCTCGAAGTGGCTGATCGAGCACGGCTACGACGAGCAGATGGGTGCGCGGCCGATGGCGCGCGTGATCCAGGAGTACATCAAAAAGCCGCTCGCCGATGACGTGCTGTTCGGCCGGCTCAAGGCTGGCGGCCACGTCCGCGTCATCGTCAAGAAGGACGAGACCGGCCGCGACACGCTCGGCTTCGAGTATCCGGAAGGGCCGGTGACCCCGAAGCAGGAGAAGCTGCCGGTCCCGCGCCAGAACCGGGCGAAGCGCCGTTCCGCGCCGCGCAAGCCCAAGCCGCCGGGTCCGAAAGGCGGCACCCCGCCGGCCGGACGCGGCTCGGTGCCGAAAGTGCCGCTGAAAGTCTAGCCATTGCCGAGAACACAGAGCCCCGCGGGACGGTCCCGCGGGGCTGATTTTTAGCGGATACTGGCGGGACTGGAGCCGCCTCCCATGATGTTCGCCGAACTTGCGATCGTCGCCGCGCTGATCGTGCTCAACGGTCTGCTCGCGATGTCGGAGCTCGCGATCGTCTCGGCGCGCCCGGCGCGGCTCAAGATACTGGCCGAGCAGCGCGTCAAGGGCGCGCATCGCGCGCTCGCGCTCAGCGCCGATCCCGGGCGCTTTCTGTCCACCGTGCAGATCGGCATCACGCTGGTCGGCATCCTGGCCGGCGCCTATTCGGGCGCGACGCTCGGGCGGCGCCTCTCCGACTGGCTGATCGAATTGGGCCTCGGGCTGACCGTCGCCGAATACCTCGGCTTCGGCCTGGTGGTGACGGTCATCACCTATCTCTCGCTCATCGTCGGCGAGCTGGTGCCGAAGCAGATCGCGCTGCGCGATCCGGAGCGGATCGCCTGCAAGGTCGCGCCGGCGATGACGGTGCTCGCGCGCGTCTCCGCCCCCGCGGTGGGGCTGCTGTCGGTGTCCGGCCGGGCCGTGCTGTCGCTGTTCGGCGGCGGCGGTCCTGCGGCGAGCCGCGTCACCGAGGAAGAGATCAAGACGCTGGTGGCGGAAGCCGAAGGCGCGGGCGTGCTCGAGCCACAGGAGCGCGCGATGATCAGCGCGGTCCTTCGTTTGGGTGATCGCCCGGTGCGCGCCGTGATGACGCCGCGCCACGAGGTCGACATGATCGACATCGGCGACGACGCCGAGATGATCCGCCGCCGCATCGCGGCGAGCAGGCATACGCGGCTGCCGGTCTACGACGGCGAGGTCGACGGTGTCATCGGCGTCGTCCAGGCGAAGGATTTTCTCGGCAGGGGCACGGACTTCGGGCCGGAAGAGGTCCGCGCGATGGTGCAGGGCGCGCCGATCGTCCCGGACAACATGGATGCGCTCGACGTGGTCGAGCTGTTCCGCGAGACCGCGGTGCATATCGGCCTGGTGCACGACGAGTACGGCAATTTCGAAGGCGTGATCACGGCGGCGGACATTCTCGAATCGATCGTCGGCGAGCTGCCGGTTGATGGGCAAAGCGAGCCCGGCATCGTCGAGCGCGCCGACGGCTCGTTCCTCGTCTCCGGCGCGATGCAGGCGGACGAGCTGGCCGAGCGGCTGCATCTCACGCTTCCGCCGGACCGCACCTTCCACACCGTCGCCGGGCTGGTACTGGCCGAAACCGGCCGTCTGCCGGAGGTGTGCGAGACGGTCGACATCCAGGGCTGGCGCTTCGAGGTGGTCGATATCGACGGCCGCCGCATCGACAAGCTCTTGATCTCGCGCGTCGCGGCGCTGCGGCGCGCACGGGCGTAACCTGCTATAAAGGAGCGGGAGCGCTCCAATGACCCACACCGACATCGTCGTCGACCAGTTCACGCAGCAGGCCACGCCGTTCGCGAATTCCACCGCGATGCGCGACGAGGAGGCGCTCAAGCTGCTGGTCGATTTCTCCGGCGCCGGCACCGACGACACCGTGCTCGACGTCGCCTGCGGCCCGGGCCTCGTGGTGGCGGCCTTCGCGCAGACCTGCCGCCGCGCCGCGGGTATCGACATCACGCCCGCCATGATCGGGAAGGCACGCGAGCATGCGGCGGCGCTGTCGCTGACCAATGTCGACTGGCACACCGGCAACGTGCTGCCGCTGCCGTTTCCCGACCGCTCGTTCTCGCTCGTGGTGTCGCGCTTTGCGTTCCATCATTTCGTCGAGCCTCTCGCGGTGCTGCGCGAGATGAAACGGGTCGCGACGCGGTGCATCGTCGTCGCCGACATGGTGGCGTCGGACGATCCCGCGCGTGCCGATGCACTCAACAAGATGGAAAAGCTGCGCGACCCCTCGCATGCCCGCACCGTGCCACTCGCCGAGTTGCGCGGCCTGTTCGCGCAGGCCGGCCTGCCGGCGCCGCGCGAGACCTTTTACGACGTGCGCGCCGAGCTTGAAGGCCTGCTCGCGACCTCGTTCCCGGCGCCCGGCGACATTCCGGTGATCCGCCAGATG
>DATEKY010000052.1:0-4987 GCA_035277225.1 Xanthobacteraceae bacterium | reverse complement strand
GACGGCATCAACGCGCCCGGCCTCGATATCTGCGCCGAGATCGCCCGCGCGCTCTCCGATGACGTGTGGGTGGTTGCGCCGGAGTTCGACCAGTCGGGCGTATCGCATTCGCTCTCGCTCAACGATCCGCTGCGCCTGCGCGAGGTGACGCCGAAGCACTTCGCCGTGAAGGGCACACCGACCGACTGCGTGATCATGGGCGTGCGCCACATCATGGTGGACAACCCGCCCGACCTCATTCTCTCCGGCGTCAATCGCGGGCAGAACGTCGCCGAGGACGTCACTTATTCCGGCACGATCGCCGGCGCGATGGAGGGAACGACGCTCGGCGTTCCGTCGTTTGCCCTGTCGCAGGCCTACGGGCTTGAGACGCGGCAGAACCCTTACTGGGACACGGCGATCCAGCACGGGCCGAAGGTGATCCGCAAGGTGCTGGAGACCGGCGTCCCGGAAGGCGTGCTGGTCAACATCAACTTCCCGGATTGTCCGCCGGAGAGCGTGAAGGGCGTGTCGATCACGATGCAGGGCAAACGCGACCAGGACCTGCTGCGCATCGATCCGCGTCACGACGGGCGCGGCAACCCGTATTACTGGCTGACCTTCGCGCGCAAGGAGCGGCCGAAGCCGCGCGACGGCACCGACCTCTCGGCAGTCGCGGCGAAACGGATCTCGGTGACGGCGTTGCGGCTCGATCTGACCGACGAGCCGTTCATGGCGCGGCTCGGCGCGCTGTTCAAGTGACGCGCGGCTGGCGCCGCCTGCTGCCATGGCGCCGGGAGGAAGCGCGAGTGCAAGAATTGACTGACCGGTTGAGTGATCGCAAGGAACCGACCGCCGCGCGCGACGAGAAGGTCGAACGCATGGAATTCCTGCTCTCGCTGCGCCGGCGCGGGATCAGCGATCAGGCGGTGCTGCGCGCCCTTGACGCCGTGCCGCGTGAAAAATTCGTGCTGCCGGAATTCGCCGCCACGGCCTACGCGGATTCCGCGATGCCGATCGCGTGCGGGCAAACCATCAGCCAGCCTTACGTCGTCGCCTATATGAGCGAGCAGCTCGAGGTGAGGGCAGAGCATCGCGTGCTCGAGATCGGCACCGGCTCGGGCTACCAGGCGGCGGTGCTGAGCCAGCTGGCCGGCCAGGTGTTTTCGGTCGAGCGCTACCGCACGCTCGCCGACCGCGCGCGCGAAACGCTCGCCCGCCTCGGCTACGACAACGTCACGGTGGTGGCGGGCGACGGGCTCGAAGGCCTGCCGGCGCACGCGCCCTACGACCGCATCATGGTGACGGCCGCGGCCGAAACGGTTCCCGAGGCGCTGGTCGGCCAGCTTGCGGTCGGCGGTATCCTGTTGTTGCCGCTCGGGCAGCATGACGGGGCGCAGCGCATCGTCCGCATCCGCATGGAAGAGGGCGGTCCACGCCAGGAAGAGCTGATCGGCGTGCGCTTCGTGCCGCTGCTGCCGGGCCGTGCGCGTGAGCTGTAGAGCATGATCCCGAAAAGTGGGAACCGGTTTTCGGACAAGATCATGCTCCAATGGACGTATTTTCTTTTGCACTGGTTAGGGTTGAGCAGCCGTTAGGCTTAAAGCTCTATTTACTCGACCGGTGTTTAACTTGCTCGTCCGTGGTTGCGTACGAGTGAGTGATCCATGTCCAGTCTGGTCGAGCCTTCACGCTCGCGCGCTGTTTCGCGCTTTGCGCTGCTTGCGGCGCTGTCAGCCGGTGTTGCAGGCTGCAGCAGCGACTTCTCCCGCATGACCGAGAATCCCTGGGCGTCGAAGCCGCAGGCTTCGGCCGCGCAGCAAGGCAGTGCGGGCGCCAATGACGTCACCGGCTCGGTGCGGCACGCATCCGCGCCGACCAATCGTGTGGACAGCCAGCCGCTGGCCGCGCCGACCTATGGCGGCGGCTCCGGCATGGGCTCGTACAGCCCGCCGCAATCCACCCACGCAAAGCAGCCGCCGCGGCCCGAATACACCGGCTCGATCTCCGCGCCTCCGCCGCGCCAGCCGCAGGCAAGCGCGAGCTGGGACGGCGGCGCATCGGTGACGGTCGCGCAGGGCGAGACCATGGAGATGATCTCGCGCCGCCACCGCGTGCCGGTCGACGCGATCCTGCAGGCGAACAACATGGGCTACGGCGCGCAGCCGCAGCCGGGCCAGCGCCTCATCATCCCGCGTCAGGCCGCAGCGCCGAGCGTTGCGCCGCCGCAGACGCGCGTCGCGGGTCCGAGCTATTCGCCCGCAGCGGGCAACGCGCATGTGGTCGCGCCGGGCGAAACGATCTACTCGCTCGCGCGCCACTATCGCACCACGCCGATGGCGATCGCGAAGGCGAACAATGTCAGCCTCAGCCGTCAGCTGCGCGTCGGCGAACGGGTGGTCATTCCGGGCAACGGACCGCGCGTCGCGCAGCAGGCGCAGCCTGTGCAGCAGCCGAAGGTCCAGCAGGTGCAGGCCCAGCCGGCGCCGCAGAAAGTCGCCGCGGTGCGGAGCGAGCCGACGCCGGGCGTGAAGCAGCAGGCCAAGGCCCAGCAGGTCGAGCCGCCCGCCAACGCGCGCGTCATTACCCCCGCCGCCGATCCGGTTCCGGAAACGCCGACCGGCGCGACCGGGACCCAGAGCGCCGCCGCGCCGAGCTTCCGCTGGCCGGTGCGCGGCAAGGTCATCACCGGGTTCGGCCCGAAGGCGAGCGGCGGACAGAATGACGGCATCAACGTGTCGGTGCCGGAAGGCACGCCGATCAAGGCGGCCGAGGACGGCGTCGTCGCCTATGCGGGCAACGAGCTGAAAGGCTACGGCAACCTCGTGCTGGTGCGCCATTCGAACGGCTTCGTCACCGCCTATGCGCATGCAAGCGAGCTGGCGGTGAAGAAGGGCGAGACGATCAAGCGCGGTCAGGTGATCGGCAAGGCCGGCGCGACCGGCAACGTGACGAGCCCGCAGCTCCACTTCGAAGTGCGCAAGGGCGCAACCCCGGTCGATCCGACGCAGTATCTGAACGGCGGTTAGGCAAGGTGAATAGTGAGTGGTGAATGGTGAGTAGCGAAGCGAACTACCCACTCACCACTCACCATTCACCACCACTCACCAGTTCTACGATCGGTCCTTAGATTGACCTCCAAGGCCTGATCATCGCGGGGCGGCCGGCTCCTCCAGCGGGATGCCGAGCCGCCCCGCGAGGTCCTGGACGAACTGCCACGCCACCCGTCCCGAACGCGAGCCGCGCGTCGTCGCCCATTCGAGCGCCTCCGCGCGCAACGTCTCAGCCGTCGCCGGGATGCGGTAGTGCGCGATGTAGCCTTCGACCATCGCGAGGAACTCGTCCTGGCTGCAGCGGTGGAAGCCGAGCCACAGGCCGAAGCGATCCGACAGCGACACCTTCTCCTCGACCGCCTCGCCCGGATTGATCGCGGTCGAGCGCTCGTTCTCCATCATCTCGCGCGGCATCAGGTGGCGGCGATTGGAGGTCGCGTAGAAGATCACGTTGTCGGGCCGGCCCTCGATGCCGCCTTCGAGTACCGCCTTGAGCGACTTGTAGGTCGTGTCGTCGGCGTCGAACGAAAGATCGTCGCAGAAGATGATCACGCGCTGCTTGATCCCGCGCAGCATGGTCATCAGGTCGGGCAGGCTCTCGATGTCCTCGCGATGGATCTCGATCAGCTTGAGCATGCCGGCGCCGGGCCTGGCGCCGCTCGCCGCGTTGATCGCCGCATGCGAGGCCTTGACCAGCGACGACTTGCCCATGCCGCGCGCGCCCCAGAGCAGCGCGTTATTGGCCGGCAGCCCCTTGGCGAAGCGCTCGGTATTGTCCATCAGCACGTCGCGCACGCGGTCGATGCCGCGCAGCAGCCCCATCTCGACGCGATTGACCTTGGGAACCGGCACCAGCCGGCGCCCGTCCGGGTGCCACACGAAGGCGTCCGCGGCATTCAGGTCGGCGGCGGCGGGCGGGCGCGGGCTCAAACGCTCCAGCGCGTCGGCAATGCGCCGCATCGTCTCGGCCTGATCCTCGGCCTTCGGGGTCTTGGCATCCATCGGTGAAAACGCCTCGAATTGGTCGGCGGACGGTTATCGGTGAGCATGACCTTTGCCGAAAACCGGTCCCATCCCGCACCAAGTGCGGGACATGCTTTTACGGGGTCATGCTCTAGCGCATTGCCCTTTCGCACCGCAAGGCGGGGGCCAAATTCGCCGTGATTCGAGGCACCTGCGGCCCTTTTCCCGCAACATTGCAATTGGGGTGGCGGCCAGTATAGTCCGCGCGAATTCGGCGCCCGGGAACTCTACTGCGCCGCAACCAGAGGACTTCCATGGATTTCGTGACCCCCGCCTACGCGCAAGCGGCGCCTTCTCTGCTGGGCGGCGAAGGCATGTCGTTCCTGGTGCCGATGGTCCTTGTTTTCGTCATCATGTACTTCTTGATTTTGCGCCCGCAGCAAAAGCGCGTGAAACAGCACGCCGAAATGGTCAAAAACGTGCGCAAGGGCGACAGCGTGGTTACATCGGGTGGGCTGGTCGGCAAGGTCACCAAGGTGGTGGACGACGACCAGATCGAGATCGAACTGGCCGAGGGCGTGCGGGTGCGGCAGATGCGGCAGATGGTGACCGACGTGCGCGCCAAGGGCGAGCCGGTGAAGGACGACGACAAGAGCTGATTTCGGTCGGCGCAGTCAGCGAAAGATGACAAACGCATGCTCTATTTCTCACGGTGGAAGGCGATCGCGACGCTGCTGACGGCGCTGTTCGTCTGCCTGTTCGCCGTGCCGAATTTCTTTCCCGAGGCCACGGTAAAGACCTGGCCGAAATGGGCGCAGCGCCATCTCGTGCTCGGGCTCGACCTGCAGGGTGGCTCGCACATCCTGTTCGAGGTCGACATCAACGATGTGCGCAAGCAGAAGGCCGAGGCGCTGCGCGACGACGTGCGCAACGCGTTGCGCGGCGCGCGCCTCCAGTTCACCGGGCTCACGATCCGCGACCTCACCGTCGAG
>DATEKY010000051.1:0-6802 GCA_035277225.1 Xanthobacteraceae bacterium | reverse complement strand
CGACGGCCGTCTCGAACCATGGCCCGGAGCGACGGCGGTGCGTTCTTTCCCTCTCCCCGCAGCGCGGGGAGAGGGAAAAAAGCACACACGCTCCATTTACTTGCAAAACCAACGACAATCTTGATATTGCCGCGATCGCTGCGCACCCCGTGCGGCGGCGCAGCGGAACCAGCATGCCGACCAGCCCGAGTCTTCTCTTGCGCGTGTTCGCCGGCGCGATCTTCCTCTCCGCCGCGCTGCTGTTCGCGGTGCAGCCGATGTTCACCAAGATGGTCTTGCCGCGGCTCGGCGGCACGCCGTCGGTGTGGTCGGTCGCGATGGTATTCTTCCAGGCCGTGCTGCTGGCCGGCTACGCCTACGCGCACGCACTGACGAAATACTTTCCCGGACGGCGTTCGATTACGATCCATCTCGTCGTGATGGTCTTCGCCTGCGTTCTGTTCCTGCCGTTTTCCGTCGCCACTTGGCTCGGAAGGCCGCCGGCAGACGCGACCGCGGCGTTCTGGCTGCTCGCGCTGTTCGCGGTGTCGATCGGGCCGCCGTTCTTCGCGCTCTCGGCCAACGGCCCGCTGCTGCAGGCCTGGTTCGCGCGCACCGATCACCCGTCGGCGGCCAATCCCTACTTTCTGTACGCCGCGAGCAATGTCGGCAGCTTCCTTGCGTTGCTCTCCTATCCCTTCCTTGTCGAGCCGTTCACGACGTTGGGTCTGCAGCGCTGGGCCTGGGCCGCGCTCTTCGTCGCGCTGATCGGGCTGATCGGATGGTGCGGCGCGCTGATGCTGCGCACCATGCGCAGCAACGAGGTCGTCGCCGAGGACATGCCGACGCCCGCACCGACCTGGCAGCAGGCCGCGCGCTGGATCGTGCTCGCCGCGGTCCCATCGGCGCTGCTGATCTCGGTCACCGCGCACATCTCGACCGACATTGCGGCGGCGCCGTTCATGTGGGTGATCCCGCTCGCGCTCTATCTCGTCACCTTCGTGATCGTGTTCCAGACGCGCCCGATCCTGCCGCACAACTGGATGGTCGCGATCGAGCCGCTGTTCATCGTCGCGCTGGTCGGCGCGATCGTGTTCGACATCCGCGGCTACCTGTTCGGCATCCTCGCGCTGAATGTCGTGGCGGTATTCGTCATCACGCTGGTCTGTCACGGCGAGCTCAGCCGCACCAAGCCGGACGCGCGGCATCTCACCGCCTTCTACATGTGGATGTCGGCCGGCGGCGTGATCGGCGGCATCTTCGCCGGGTTGATCGCGCCCAACGTGTTCTCCTGGGTGCTGGAATATCCGGCGCTGATCGTGCTCGCGATCCTGTGCCGGCCCGGGCTCGAACTGCCGGTCGACCTGCGGACGCGGCTGCTCTGGGCCGGCGCGGTCGCCTTCGTCGCGATCCTGGCGTTCCCCGGCCTGACCGAGCGCTACGTCACCGACGAGAAGGCGTTCAACTGGACGATCGGCGCGCTGCTGGTGATCGCCGGCCTGGTGTCGCGCGAGCCGCTGCCGTTCGCCGCCGTGATCGCGGTCGTGTTCATCATCGGGCAGACCTATCGTCCCGACAGCGAAACGCGCGAGACGATGCGCAGCTTCTTCGGCGTGCACAAGATCAACGAGACCTCGGACGGCCGCTTCCGCGTGTTCCTGCACGGCACCACGATCCACGGCGCCGAGCGGCTGAAGGACAATGCCGGCGAGCCGATCACCGGCAAGCCGCCGCTGATCACCTACTATCACGACAATTCGCCGATGGGCGTCACCGTCAAGGCGACGCGCGCGCGCGTCGGCGGTCCGATCAAGGTCGCGGTGGTCGGCCTCGGCACCGGCACATTCGCGTGCTTCGCGGAAGCGGGCGACAACTTCACCTTCTACGAGATCGACGCGACGGTGCAGAAGATGGCGCGCGATCCGAACTATTTCCGCTATCTCACCGAATGCGCGCCGCAGGCGCCGATCGTGCTCGGCGACGCGCGGCTCACCTTGGCCGAGAGCAACGACCGGTACGACCTGATCGTGCTCGATGCGTTCTCGTCCGACGCGATCCCGATCCACCTGATGACGCGCGAGGCGATGGCGACCTATCTGTCGCGGCTCGCGCCGCACGGCATCGTGCTGATGCACGTCTCGAACCGCCACATGGAGCTGTCGTCGGTGGTCGCCGGCATCGCGCATGCCAACGGCCTGGTCAGCCGCGTCAACAACCGCGCCGCGCGCGACGGCGAGGACGACTCCGACTATCTCTTCACCTCGACCGTGGTGATCAGCGCGCGCGAGGACGCCGACTTCGCCACGCTGCGCGAGGACATCGACTGGAGCGTCATCGAGCCGCCGGCCGGCCAGCGCATCTGGACCGACGATTATTCCAACGTGATCGGCGCCGTGATCCGGCAGTACCGCAGGCACCACGACTTCACGGCGGCCGAAACGGAAGAGAAGCCGGCCGAAGCCAAGCCCGCCGACCCGGCGCCGGCCCCGGAAGCGGACAAGGACAAGGCCAAGCAATAGGAGGGCGTCATGCCGTCTGAACGCTTCGACTTCCCGAACGCCGGAGGCGAGAAGCTCTCCGCGCTGCTCGACCGTCCGACCGGCCGGCCAGTCGCGTACGCGCTGTTCGCGCACTGCTTCACCTGCGGCAAGGACAATCTGGCGGCCAAGCGCATCGCCGAAGGGCTGACGGCGCGCGGCATCGCGGTTCTGCGTTTCGATTTCACCGGGCTCGGCGCGAGCGAGGGCGAATTCGCGAACACGAATTTTTCGTCGAACGTCGCCGATCTGGTCGCGGCCGCGAACCATCTGCGCACGATGCATCGCGCGCCCGCCATCCTGATCGGCCATAGCCTGGGGGGCGCCGCGGTGCTCGCGGCGGCGAGCCAGGTGCCGGAGGCGCGCGCGGTCGCCACCATCGCGGCCTGCGCCGACCCGAACCACGTCACCGGCCTGTTCAGGGAACGCATTCCCGAGATCCACGAGAAGGGCGAGGTCGAGGTCGCGCTCGCCGGACGGCCGTTCCGCATCCGCCGGGGGTTCCTCGACGACGTCGCCAAGCAGACGCTCGAGCATTGCCTGCGCGACCTGCGCAAGGCGCTTCTGGTGTTGCATTCGCCGACCGACGATCTGGTCGGCATCGAGCACGCGAGCGCGATCTTCACCGCCGCGAAGCATCCGAAAAGCTTCGTCTCGCTCAGCGGCGCCGATCATCTGCTCAGCAAGCGCAGCGACGCTGTCTACGTCGCCGACGTGATCGCCGCATGGTCCGAGCGCTATCTCGACATGGTGCCGGAGCCGGACGAGATGCCGATCGAGGGCGTGCTGGTCGGCGAGACGCGCAACGGCAAGTTCGAGCAGTCGGTCGTCGTGGGCCAGCACCGCTATGTCGCCGACGAGCCCATCTCGGCGGGCGGCAACGGCAGCGGACCGAGCCCGTACGAGTATCTGCTCGCCGGTCTGGGTGCCTGCACGTCGATGACGATCCGCCTTTACGCCGACCTGAAGAAGATCCCGCTCGACCGCGTGTCGGTGCAGCTCAAGCACGACAAGATCCACGCGGCCGACTGCGCGGAGTGCGAAACGCGCGAAGGCAAGATCGACCGCATCGACCGCGAGGTCCGGCTGGAGGGCGAACTGTCCGCCGAGCAGCGCGTGAAGCTGCTCGAGATCGCCGACAAGTGTCCCGTGCACCGCACCCTGCACGGCGAGATCAACATCAGGACCAGGGCCGCATGAGCGTTGTGATTGTCGGAGCCGGGCAGGCGGCGGCGCAGCTCGTCCAGAGCCTGCGCCAGGGCGGCTACAGGGACGCGATCCGCATGATCGGCGACGAGCCCTATGCGCCGTATCAGCGTCCGCCGCTGTCGAAGAAATTTTTGGCCGAGCGACCGCCGGCCGAGACATTGTATTTCCGCCCGGAGAAATTCTGGACCGATCAGGGCGTGACGGTCGACTACGGAACGCCGGTCGAGCGGATCGACCGCACCGGCTCCCGCGTGGAGCACAAGGGCGGCAGCGCCGGCTACGGCATGCTGTTCCTTGCGACCGGCACGCGGGCGCGCGACCTGCCGGTGCCCGGCGCCCAGCTCGACGGCGTGTTCTCGCTGCGCAGAATCGACGACGTGCGCCGCCTGCGCGGTCCCCTCGATGCCGCCAAGCGCGTGGTGATCGTCGGCGGCGGTTATATCGGGCTCGAAGTCGCCGCGGTCGCGCGCGGGGAGGGGCGCGAGGTCGCGGTGCTGGAGGCCGAGGAGCGCGTGATGAAGCGCGTCACTTCGCCGGTGATCTCGCACTTCATGCAGGACTTCCATCGCAATCGCGGCGTCGATATCCGCCTGGGCGCGCGCCTTGCCGCGATCGAGGGTGACGGGAACGTCGCGCAGGTGCGCCTCGGCGACGGCACGACCTTGCCGGCCGATCTGGTGCTGCTCGCGGTCGGCGCCAGACCGAACGACGATCTCGCCGCAGCCGCCGGGCTGCCGTGCCAGGACGGCGTGGTGGTCGACGAGCACGGCCGCACCGCCGATCCGGCGATCTATGCGGCCGGCGACTGCACCCGCTTCCCGAGCCGGCGCTACGGCCGCGCGCTGCGGCTCGAATGCGTGCAGAACGCGATCGACCAAGCCAAGGCGGTGGCCTCCGAGATGCTCGGCAAGCCGCAGCATTACGATCCGGTGCCGTGGTTCTGGTCGGACCAGTACGAGCTGAAGCTGCAGATGGCGGGCCTGAGCGACGGCTACGACGACGCCCAGACCGTCGGCGACGTCGCGGCGGCGCGCTTCTCGGTCGAGTACCGCCGGAACGGCAAGCTGATCGCGGTCGACGCGGTCAACGACGGCCGCGCCTACATGAGCGGGCGCAAGCGCATTGCGGAGGAGACCGCTTAGGCGGAAACTAGGCGGGCGCTTAACCCAGGGGCCGCCATGACCATCATGTATCACGAGGGCAATCGCCGTCTGCAGGATCAGTTCGACAGCCGCCGCATCTCCGACCGGCTCGAAGAGAAGCTGACGCGCACCGCCTTCACCGCCGACGACAAGGCCTTCATCGAGAGCGCGATCTATTTCTTCATGTCGACCGCCGACGCCGAGGGCCGGCCGGACTGCTCGTTCAAGGGCGGCGCGCCGGGCTTCGTGCGCGTCACCGCCGACGACGAGATCGCGTATCCCGACTACGACGGCAACGGCATGTTCAAGAGCCTGGGCAACCTGCTGGTCAACCCGAACGTCGGCCTGCTGTTCATCGATCTGCACGAGCGGCCGCGCCGCCTGCGCGTCAACGGCAGCGCGACGGTGTCGCGCGAGGACCCGCTGCTCGGCGAGACGGTCGGCGCGCAGCTGATCGTGCGCGTGAAGGCGCGCGCGATCTTTCCCAACTGCCCGCGTTATATCCCGAAGATGCAGCTCGCCGAGCCCTCGGTCTACGTGCCGCAGCCGGGCGCCGATCCGGTCGAGCCGGCGTGGAAGGGCTTCGAGATCTTCAAGGGCTACGTGCACCCGCGCCAGCCGACCGCGCGATAGCTCGTAGGGTGGGCAAAGGCGCGCACTTGCGCGCCGTGCCCACCGCAACGCACTGTCGTGTGCGCGTGGGCACACGTGTCACCGCTGCCGCGGCGACACGTTTTGCCCACCCTACTTCTTCGTGCACGGTTTCTCGTTGGAGCAATTGTCGCCGATCACACCGATGCCCTGAATCTCGATCAGCATGCCCGGGCGCGCGAGTCCGGTCACGGTGATCAGCGCGCTGGCGGGGAAGTTGCCGTCCGGAAACACCTCCTTCCGGATCTCTACGAAGCGATCGCCGTTGCGCACGTCGGTGATGAACACCGTCATGGTGACGAGGTTCTTCAGCGATCCGCCGGCGCGTTGTAGAGTCTTGTTCATCAGGCTGAAGATGGTGCGCGTCTGCGCCTCGAAATTGCCGGCGATATTGGCGCCGTTTTCATCGGCCAGCGTGGTCTGACCCGCGAGGTAGACCGTGCGTCCGCCCTCCGCGACGACTGCGGGCGAGAAGGCGCGCGCCTTCTGCATCTCGGATTTTTCCAGGTACTCGGCGGCATTGGCGCTCGCCAAGCCGGCCATCGCGACGGTCACGGCGATCATGAGGCTCTTCATCGGGATCCTCCGGGGTGCTGGGACGAGCCAGAACGGTGCAATGCCCGGGCCACGCTCACAAGCGCATGGCTCGCAGGGCCGCATTGCAACGGCGACAATGCCATTGCTAGGCTGAGGAAGGGGAGAACGCCTTTGACCTCGCCGGTCACTGTCCCGCTCTGGCTGGTGCTGATCGTCAGCGCGCTCGCGCTTTGGGCGCTGCTCGACCACGTGCTGCTGCCCGCGTTGCGCGCCTTTATGCGCCGTCGTTTCAACCGCACCATCGAAGACCTGAACACGCGGCTGCGCCTGCGCATCCAGCCGTTCAAGCTCGCCAAGCGCCAGGCGCTGATCGATCAGCTCATCTTCGACCCCGAGGTGCTGCGCGCGATCGAAGCCTATGCGGCGGAGCACAAGCTGCCGCGCGAGGCGGCGCAGCAGCGTGCGCGCCGCTATGCGGAGGAGATCGTGCCGTCCTTCTCCGCCTATGCCTATTTCGGCATCGGTACCCGCCTTGCGCGCTGGGTGTCGACCTTCCTCTATCGCGTGCGGCTCGGCTATCTCGACGAGCAGGCGATGGCGGCGGCGGATCCGGACTCGGCGGTGATCTTCGTCATCAATCACCGCTCCAACATGGACTACGTGCTGGTCACCTACATGGCCTCGTCGTCCTCGGCGCTGAGCTACGCGGTCGGCGAGTGGGCGCGCGTGTGGCTGCTGCAGAACCTG
>DATEKY010000050.1:0-6896 GCA_035277225.1 Xanthobacteraceae bacterium | reverse complement strand
CGGATCGCGCACGTAAGGTCATCACATGAGGTAACCGCGCGAAACAACAGTTGAGAGGGAGGGCCTGATACCTCCTGAGGCAAATTGCGTTATTGCTCTCCGGAAATGCCAATTGGCAGCAAGTTTTGCTGCGGTGCGGTGACCAATATTGGGGCACAGCTCAGGGCTTTGACCTTGGGGTAGGGAACCCTTGCCACATTATTACCTTTCTATAGCCGGGTGAGTGCCGGGAAATCGTACAGTTTCCTGTCCAAGCGGGCCTCCTTCAACAACAAGAGAAGGGTACTCGCGGATGGTCACGCGGAAACTTGGCTTTTTCATCCTGGCGGTTTCACTCGCCTTGTCGGTCACAAGCTTCGCTGAAGCAAAGTCTCGTTCCAAAGCACATCATTCTTCAGGGGCGTCGGGCATGGCTTCGGTCTATGCCACCAAGGGGGACGGTTACGCCGGCCGCCGCACTGCCAACGGCGAGCGCGCGCACTCGGGGGCTCTCACGGCCGCGCACAAGTCGCTGCCGTTCGGTACCATGGTCCGCGTCACCAATACGCGGAACAACAAGTCGGTGGTGGTACGCATCAACGACCGCGGCCCGTTCGTGCGCGGCCGCGTGATCGACCTGACGCCCGCGGGCGCGCGTGCGATCGGCATGTCCGGCCTCGCGCCGGTCAGCCTCTCGGTCGTCCGGAGCTGATCAAACGGCGTGATCCCCGGATCGTTCCGGGGATCACGCGGCTCACAGTGGATTGGCGGGCGGCACGTTGACGTTCGCGCAGTTCCGCCGGCCCGACAGCACGCAATCCTGATTCTTGCGCATCTCGGCGATCCGGTCCGCGAGCCACACGCCGGCCGCGACCAGCAGGATGCAGAACACGAACGCCAGCACATTGTTGATCATGCGCTGGCGATAGTCGTCCGGCTCGCGGGTCTCGGCGTATTTCTCCAGTCCTTCGACCGGCGCGCCGGTTCCCTGCGCACGCGGCTTCTCGCGCCGCCGGAATGGCAGCACCAGGCCCTTCGATTCTTCCGATTCTTGCGATTCTTGGCGCGGCGCGCTCATCGCTCCAATGTAGCACGCGGACTCATCACGCGCAGCCATAGGCGCGTTCAGCCCGTTGGCCAAATGGCTCGCTATGCTAGCACGCAAGCGAGCTCTTCCCACGTCAGATCTTGGTTGGCACCAGCTCGTGCGCGCATTGTCCGGCCACATAGGTCGCCCGCACGGCGCGGTCGTCGCCGAGCATCATGAGGGCGAACAGCACGTCCTCGACCTTGTCGGCGCGCGTATTGCGCAACGCCAGCAGCGGCGTCGCGTTCGGATCGAGCACGGCGAAGTCCGCCTCGTAGCCGGGCGCGATCGTGCCGATGCGGTCCTCGAGTGCGAGCGCGCGCGCGCCGCCGAGCGTCGCCAGATAGAACGCCTCGACCGCGCTCAACGTTCGTCCGCCGAGCTGCGCGATCTCGTAGGCCGCGCCCATCGTGGCGAGCAGCGAGAAGCTGGTGCCGCCGCCAATGTCTGAGCCGAGCCCGACCTGCACCGGCCGGCGCGGATCCTTCGCGGCGCCGATGCGGAACAGGCCGGAGCCGAGGAACAGGTTCGAGGTCGGGCAGTGCGCCAGCGCGGTGCCGCTCTCGTGGCAGCGGCAGAGCTCGTCCTCGGAGAGATGCACGCCATGCGCCAGCACCGCGCGTTTCCCGGTCAATCCGTGATGAGCGTAGACGTCGAGATAATCTTTCCGCTCGGGAAACAGCTCGGCGGTCCAGGCGATCTCACGCTTGTTCTCCGCGATGTGGCTGTGAACGAGTACGTCCTTGTGCTCGCGCCACAGCGCGCCCGCGGCATCGAGCTGTGCCGGCGTGCTGGTGCCGGCAAAGCGCGGCGTGATGGCGTAGAGGCTGCGCCCGTGGCCGTGCCAGCGCGCGATCAGCGCCTTGGAATCGTCGTAGGCGCTCTGCGCCGTATCGCGTAGCGCCTCCGGCGCGTTGCGGTCCATCAGCACCTTGCCGGCCGCGATGCGCATCCCGCGCCGCTCGGCCTCGGCGAACAGCGCATCGACCGACTGCGGATAGACCGCGCAGAACACCAGCGCGGTGGTGGTGCCGTTGCGCAGCAATTCGTCGCAGAACACGTTCGCCATGGCCTGCGCGTGCGCCGGATCGGCGAACTGCATCTCGGCCGGGAAGGCATAGCGGTCGAGCCAGTCGAGCAACTGCTCGCCGTAGGATGCGACCATGCCGGTCTGCACATAGTGCACGTGCGTATCGATGAAGCCCGGCACGATCAGGCAGCCGGAATAATCCGCGACGCTGCCCGCCGGCACGGCCTTGAGCAGCGCGCTCGCCGGCCCCACCGCCTCGACCACGCCATTGCGGCAGATCACGACGCCGTCGCTCTCGACCGCGAACGCTTTCGCCGGATCGGTCAGGAAGGGATCGTCGCGGCACGTCACCACCGTGCCGCGCAACGCGGTGACGCCGTCGGTCGGAGAGGGCATGCGAACCTCGCGATTCCTCCGCGATTATGCCGGAGCCGCGCGCGAGCGTCCCGCGTCACTTCGCGCCCGCCGCCGCTTTATCCGTGGACCGGGCGGCCCGCCGGCGGCTATTCTCGGCTCATGCTGCTCCTGCGCCGATGCGCTGCCCTTGCCGCCGCCTATGCGGTGGCGCTGCAACTGGTCCTGTCCGCATTCGCGGCGGTTGCGCCGCTCGCGCTTGCCGCCGAAACGGGCTTTACGATCTGTCGCGGGGGGGATTCCGCGCCCGCGGCGCCGCCGGCGCACGATCCATGCGTCGCGTGCCTTACGCATTGCGCCGGCGCGGCGGCGGGGCCGCAGCGCGCGGCGAGCCCACTCACCTGGCCGCTCGGCGCCACGTCATTTGCGCATCCATTCATGCTCGCCGCTGCTTCGTCCACCGTGACGCAGGCGCGCGCACATTCTCCGCGTGCCCCGCCGCTCGGCTGATCGACGGCCCGGCCAATCCATTCGGCGCGTCCTCGCGCCATCCAACGTCATGGAGCTTTCGATGAAACTGTCATTCCTCACGCCCGCACTCGTCCTTGCGCTCGTTACCGCCGCATCCGCCCACGACTTCAAGATCGGCGCGCTGGTGATCGACCATCCGTGGTCGCGCGCGACCCCGAAAGGCGCCTCGGTTGCCGGCGGCTACATGAAGATCACCAACACCGGCACGACGGCAGACCGCTTGACCGGCGGCAGTACCGATGCCGCCAAGAAGTTCGAGATCCACGAGATGAAGATGGAAGGCTCGGTAATGCGGATGCGCGAGCTCACCGAGGGGGTCGTGATTCCACCCGGCGCCACGGTTGAGCTCAAGCCCGGCTCCTATCACATCATGATGACGACACTTGCCAAGCCCTTCGCGAAGGGCGACCGCGTCAAGGCCTCGCTCACCTTCGAGAAAGCCGGCAAGGTCGATATCGAGTTCGCCGTCGATGCGGCGGGCGGCAGCGGCACGAAAGAGCACAAGCACTGACGCACGTGCCTGCGGCGCGGCTGCGCGAATGCGCGCAGCGCGTGCGCGAACCGCAGCGGCATGCTGTCGCCGCGCCGGCACGGCCGTTGCACGCGTCTTCGCCCTCGTGGCAGTCTTTCGCTCGGGCGCGCAACGCCGCGCGCATGGAGGCAACGATGCGCGCAACCTTGACCCGCCGAACCGTTCTCGCTGGCAGCGCCGCCGCCGGCCTTGCCGCGGCAGCACCGCGCCGCGCCCGCGCGCAGGAGCCGCGCGCCAAGCTGCGCATCGGCCTCGTGCCGCTGATCTCTTCGGGCCCGGTCTTCGTCGCGCAGGCGAAAGGCTTCTTCGAGAAGGTCAATCTTGATGTCGAGGTGAAGTATTTCGCCGACGGCGCGCTCGCGATTCCCGCACTGATCGCGGGCGAGCTCGATGCCACGGTGTCGACGCTCAATGCCGGGCTGTTCAACGCGGTGAGCAAGGGCGCGCCCTACAAGATGATCCTCGATCGCGGATCGGAGAAGCCGGGCTCAGGCTCGATGACGATCGCCGCCTCGAATGCGATGGTCACGGCCGGCATGACCGCGCCGAACAAGATGGCGCTGCTCAAGGGCAAGCGTATCGCGATCCAGGCGCCGGGCGGCATCGATCAATACCTGCTCGGGCTCGGGGCGCAGCGCGCCGGCCTCGATCCGCGCACCGACCTCGAGTGGTCGACCGGGCTCGCGTACCCCGACATCGTCAAGGCGATGGGGGCCGGGCAGGTGGATGCTGCGAACATTCCGGTGCCGCTCGGCTTCCTGGTCGAGCGCAACAATTTCGGCAAGCTGGTGTTTTCGGGCTGGGATATCGAGCCGAACACGCAGCTCGCCTGCTGGGCGATGTCGCAGAAATATCTCGAGGCCAACAAGTCGGCCGCGGCGCGCTTCGCGATGGCGCATACTTATGCGGGACGTCTCTTTAACAAAGCCGCGGCCGGTAAGGACCCCGACGTCATCAAGATCGTGTCGGAGGCGACGAAAGTGCCGGCCAATCTGATCGAGGCGGCGGCGCCGCGCTGGACCTGGTTCTTTGAGGACGGCAAGCCGAACATCGCGTCCTGCATGGCGCAGGGCAAATTCTGGACCGACACGATGAAGCTGGTCAGCGGCTCGGTGACCGAGCAGCAGCTGTTCGATCTCTCTCCCGCCGTCGAGGCGAACGACCGGCTCGCCAAGTCCAATCCGTTCGTCTGAGATGGCCGCAACGGTCATCGAGTTCGAAGGGGTCGGGCTCGCCTACGCGGCTCAGTCCGGCGCGCCGACGATCGCGCTCGACGACCTGCGCTGCCGCTTCATGCCCGGCAAGGTGACGGCGATCATCGGGCCGAGCGGCTGCGGCAAGAGCACGATGCTGCAGATCGCGCGCGGTTTCCTCGATCCGACCGCCGGACGGCTGCGCTTCGTCGCGCTCAGCGGCGGCGCGCCGGCCGCGCGTCCGGCGATGTCCACGGTGTGGCAGGCGTTCAACCTGTTCCCGTGGCTGACCGTGATCGAGAACGTCGAGTTCGGCCTGCGGCTTGCCGGCATGCCGGCGGCCGAGCGCCGCGCGCGGGCGAAGAAGGCGCTCGCCGCGATCGATCTCACCGGCTTCGACGAGAAATATCCGCGCCAGCTCTCCGGCGGCATGCGCCAGCGCGTCGGGCTGGCGCGCGCGCTCGTGATGGAGCCGGACGTGCTGCTGCTCGACGAGCCGTTCGGCGCGCTCGACGCGCAGACGCGGCTGGTGCTGCAGGAGCAGCTCGCCGCGCTGGTTGAGCGCAGCGGCACCACCGCGATCCTGGTGACGCACTCGATCGAGGAAGCGATCCTCCTGGCCGACACGATCCTGGTGATGACCGCGCGTCCCGGCCGCATCGCCGCCGAGATCGAGGTCGATCTGCCGCGGCCGCGCTCGCACGGCACCGCGAAGGACCCGGCCTATGGCGCGCTGTTCGAGCGCATCTACGGCCTGCTGCGCGACGAGGTGATGCGCGCGATGGTCGGCGAGCGGGCCGACGCATGAGCGACCATGCCGAACACGCCGCGGAGGTGTCGCGCGCAGCGCCGGCCGCGAAGTCGTCAGTGTCGCGGCTCGACGATCCGCGGCTGCTCGGCTGGGGCGCGGTCGTGCTCGTGCTGGTCGGCTGGGAACTGGCCGCGATCCTGACCGGCGTGAACCGGCTCTATCTGCCGCGTCCGACCCAGATCGTCGTCGCGCTGGTCGACATGTTCGCCAACGGCAGGCTCGCGGTCGATCTGGCCTACACGCTCTACCGCATCTTCGCCGGCTTCTTCATTGCGCTCGTCGTCGGCGTCGCGCTCGGCATCTGGATCGCGACCTCGCCGCGCACCCGCGCGGTCGCCGACATGTTCATCGCGGCGCTCTATCCGCTGCCCAAGGTGACGCTGATCCCGCTGCTGATCATCTGGCTCGGCACGGGTGGGCCGTTCATGCTCACCATCTCGGCGCTCGGCGCGATCTTTCCGATCATCATCAACACGGTGCTCGGCGTGCGCCAGTGCGATCCGGGGCTGGTGCTCGCGGCGCGCGATCTCGGCGCCAGCCGGCGCCAGGTGATGCGGCTGGTGCTGCTGCCGAGCGCGATCCCGTCGATCTTCGCCGGTGTGCGGCTCGGCTTGGGCGTGTCGATCATCCTGGTGGTGGCGGCCGAAATGGTGGTCGGCAAGCTCGGGCTCGGCGCGCGGCTTTATCTCGCCGGCCAGGTGCTCGAGACCGAACAGGTCTTCGCCGTGCTGATCGTGCTCGCCGCGCTCGGCATCATCGTCACCAAGATGCAGGACCAGATCGATATCTGGCTCGGCCGCTGGCGGCTCGCCTGAACCCAACGCCGAAGAACAAGGAGACCCTCATGAGCAACGAAGCGACCGCGGCCCACAAGCTTGAAGTGGTGCACCCGGACCCGAGCCAGGCCCACAAGATGCCCTATGCGCCGGCGATCCGCATCGTCGGGGCCTGCGACCTGATGTTCATCTCGGGCGCGACCGCATCGCCGCTCTATCATCACCATCCGCATCGCGACGAGGAGCACATCCATCCGCACAGCATCGAGGACCAGACGCGCAACGCCATGGAGGCGATCAAGTCGATCCTCGACGAGGTCGGCGCGACCTGGACCGACGTGGTGAAGATCACGAAATACCTGACCGACATCCGTGACGGCGACGGCATGCATCGCACCATGCGCACTTACTTCGGCGACTGGATTCCGGCGAGCACGATGATTTGCATCAACCAGCTCTCCTCGCCCGGCGCGCGGGTCGAGCTCGACATGATCGTCGCGCTGCCGAAGTCGGGGAAGTAGCGCGATACGGCTCGTAGCCCGGATGAGCGAAGCGATATCCGGGACTGTCGATGCGGACCAAGGCGATCCCGGGTGTCGCTTC
>DATEKY010000049.1:0-2667 GCA_035277225.1 Xanthobacteraceae bacterium | reverse complement strand
TCAAGACCCGTGCCAGAGTCGTTTCGCGCTTCTAAGCGATTGGCGCCGCTGTCGATTTGACGTGCATGCGGGAGGCGCGCCGGGACCCGCGTCAGAGCGCCGCACAATCCAAAGTCAGACGTGCATAAATAATGATCAGCTTCGCAGCCGCCGTTAGGACAGGCAAAAACAGGCAGCTGGTTACGAGTGGATCGACTCGCCGTGCAGCGTGATGTCGAGGCCCATCTGCTCGGCCTCCGGCGTGACCCGCAGCGGCGTGACGAAGCCGACGAGCTTGAGGATCACGAAGGTCAAAACGCCCGACCAGGCGATCGTCACCGCGACGCCGACCAGCTGCGTCACGACCTGCGCGGGATTGCCTTCGAGCAGGCCGGCGGTGCCCGGCGCATCCGGCGCCGCCGAAATCGCCGCGACCGCGAACACGCCGGTGAGCGTCGTGCCGATCACGCCGCCGACGCCGTGCACGCCGAACACGTCGAGCGAATCGTCGTAGCCGAGCCAGAGCTTGAGCTTGGTGCAGGCCCAATAGCAGCCGCCGCCTGCGATGAGCCCGATCAGGATGCCGTGCCATGGCAGCACGAAGCCCGAAGCCGGCGTGATGGTGCCGAGACCCGCGACCGCGCCGGAGATGATGCCGAGCACCGAAGGTTTGCCGCGCTGCGCCCATTCGAGCGCCATCCAGGTGAGCGCGCCGGCGCAGGCCGCAAGATGCGTCGCGACGATCGCCATCGCGGCGCGCGAGCCGGCGCTGCCCGCCGAGCCGCCGTTGAAGCCGAACCAGCCGACCCACAGCAGCCCGGTGCCGATCACGGCAAGCGAGAGGTCGTAGGGCGCGAGATTTTCCGTGCCGTAGCCGCGCCGCTTGCCGAGCACCAGCGCGGCGACGAGGCCCGCGACGCCGGCATTGATGTGCACCACGGTGCCGCCGGCGAAGTCGAGCACGCCCATCGTCTGCAGGAAGCCCTTGCCCCAGACCCAGTGCGCGAGCGGCACGTAGACGATGAACAGCCACAGCACCGCGAACAGCAGGAACGCCGAGAAGCGCATGCGGTCCGCGACCGCGCCGGAGACGAGCGCGACCGTGATGATCGCGAACGTCATCTGGTAGATCATGAACAGGCTTTCCGGGATCGTCGCGGCGAGCGGGCTCACCGTGTCCATGCCGATGCCGCGCAGGAACAGGCGCTCGAGATTGCCGAGCGCCGGCGCATCGCCCGAGAAGGCGAGCGTGTAGCCGAGCAGCGCCCACAGGATCGAGACGAGGCACACGGCGGCCACGCTTTGCGCCATGGTGGCGAGCACGTTCTTCTTGCGCACCATGCCGCAGTAGAACAGCGCGAGGCCCGGTATCGTCATCATCAGTACGAGCGCGGTCGCGGCGATCATCCAGGCGGTGTCGCCGGCATCGATCTTCGAGGCGGGGGCTGCCGCCAGCATCTCGGCGAAGGCCGGTGTGGCGGAGAAAAGGATTGCGCACGCCGGCAACAGGCGCTGCAGTGAAAGTCGCATGGCGAACCCCCCGAGAGTCGTCTTTGCTTCGTCATGTCCGGCCATAGCCCGTCGAAGACGGGCGTAAACGCCCTTATGGCCGGAAATCCACGTCTTCATCTGCGCAATCAAGACGTGCATGGCCGGGACAAGCCCGGCCATGACGCAGAACTGAAACTACAGCGCGTCAGAGTCCGTCTCGCCGGTGCGGATGCGCAACGCGTGCTCGACGTCGATGACGAAGATCTTGCCGTCGCCGATCTGTCCGGTCTTTGCCGCCGCCGCGATCGCCTCGACCACGCGATCGGTACGGTCGTCGGCGACCACCACCTCGATCTTGATCTTGGGCAGGAAGTTCACGGTGTATTCGGCGCCGCGGTAAATCTCGGTGTGGCCCTTCTGGCGGCCGAAGCCCTTGACCTCGGCGACGGTCAGTCCGGCGATTCCCATCTTGGTGAGCGCGTCGCGCACGTCCTCGAGCTTGAACGGCTTGATGATGGCGGTGACCAGCTTCATGGACGCTCCCTCGATATCAAGCTGTTTGGCGGGCCATTCTGCTTACGCTAGCGGCAATTCAGCCAAATATTAAGCGGCGCCAAAGCGCGCATCCGCCTAACCTGTGGGCAACTCAGGATTGGGTGATCGCCTGTCCGGCACACCAGCCGCTCGCCCAGGCCCACTGGAAATTATAGCCGCCGAGCCAGCCGGTGACGTCGACCGCCTCGCCGATGACGTAAAGGCCGGGCACCGCGCGCGCTGCCATGGTTTTCGAGGACAGGTCGCGCGTGTCGATGCCGCCGACCGTCACCTCGGCCTTGGCGTAGCCTTCCGAGCCGGTCGGCGTCACCGTGAAGCGCTTCAGCCGCGCCGCGAAGGTCGCCAACACACGGTCCGGGATGTTGGCCATCGTCTCCTGCGGCAACGAAGCGGCAAGTGCCTGCGCGAGGCGCGCGGGAAACAACTCGGCCAGGATGGTCTTCGGCTCGGCCTTCGGCCTAGCGCGCTTGCGCTCTTTCAGCAGTGCTTCGGCATCACGTTCGGGGAGAAGATCGAGCGTGATCGTCTCGCCCTGCCGCCAGTAGGACGAGATCTGCAGGATCGCCGGGCCCGACAGCCCGCGATGGGTGAACAGGATGTTTTCCCGAAAGCTGTGCGGGCCATACGACGCGATGGCGTCGA
>DATEKY010000048.1:0-7934 GCA_035277225.1 Xanthobacteraceae bacterium | reverse complement strand
CGAGGTCGCGGCCCCGCCGATCACGCAAGGAAGCCCGAATTCAACCTGTCCGGTGACCGCGGCGGCGACGCAGCCGAGCGCCAGCGCGCTTTCGCCCACCTGCCCCCACAGCGAGATGTCGCGCCGGTAGCCCGGACCCTTACGGCGCAAATCGTCGATCGCGGCCAGTGCCTCGTTGCGCAGCTTGCCGGTCTCGACCGTCTCGGCGGCCTCGATCACCTCGTTCAGGATCGGCTTGACCGCCTCGGGCTGCTGCTGCGTGGCGGCCCATTTCAGCCTCGCCAGCAAATCGGGATTGCGGCTCGCGTTGATCGCGAGCGTGTACTTCGCCATGCTGCCGAGGGTGAGCTTCTCGATCGCGTCGCGGTCCTTCGACCAGCGCAGCATCAGCACGATGCGCGACAGCGGCTTGTCGCTGCCGGTCGCGAAGTAATAGCCCCACAGCGTGTCGAGCAGGTCGGGGGTCAGCGCGAGCCTGGTGTCGGGCGCGGGCTTGGAGAAGTATTTCGCGAGCGTGAACTGGCTGCGCATTTTCTCGCCCCAGGTCTCGTCCTTTTCGATCGGCGCCTCGTCGAGCCGCGGCAGCTTGCCGGTGAGATGACGATCCATCATCACGCTGCGCCCCGGCATGCGGTCGGCGACGCGCTGCATCAGCATGCGCCAGTCCGGATGGCCCGAGTAGGCGATCGCGCGCACGATCGCCCAGTGATGCTCGGGCGAGAGCGGAAACATCTTTCCGATCAGCACGTCCGCGCGCTCGGGATTGGCGCCGATCACGCCGGCGAGAAACCCGATATAGACACCGGAGTTCTCCGGATCGGTGATCAGGCCGAGACGGCTCATGCCGCGCACCGCGGCCGGCACGCGATCGGGATCGGGATTGTGCCGATAGGTGTTGATCCAGCCGAGGATGTTCTCCTTCGAAGGCTGCTCCGGCAGGCCTTTGGGCGCAGCCGAGACCAGGCTCGGCAGCAGCGCCACCACGAGCGCAACCACGACGCGGTACATCAACTCTCCCCGTTCCCGGATGCAGCGCGTGAACGCGCATCGAGCCGCGCCGCAAACTCATCAACCGGGCGGGGCGTTTTCGCGGCGAGAACCGCGCGTGATCGGGCCGGAAACTTGATTTCTTTCAGCCACATTCGCGGAAAAAGGCGGAACCGCAGCGGCGCCGATCATCCAGCCGCGCGTGCCGCAACCGCATTGGCACGCGCCGCATAACGGATGACGCCGGCCGCCGACGGTTGCAGGCGCGAGCGGATCGCCGCCTGCAATCGATCGCGATCGCGCTGATCCATCGCGTCGACCATCCGGGTCGTCGGCATATAGGGCGGCATCTGCGCAGCCCAGAACGCCGCAAAATCCGCAAACTCGACGGTGACCTCGAACGACGTCGTGACGATGTCGGCGAAGCCGGCCTGCTCGAACAGCAAGCGGAGCCGCGATGGCGCCGAGTCTTCGGTTCCGGGAAGCGGAGGGACGCCGGTGGCGCACTCGCGCAAGGCAAGCCGGAACGGACCGCTGGGCGACAGCTCAGCCTGAAAATCCCAGATGTATCCGCCGACCAGTCCGCCGGGGCGGGCGACCCGCGCCATCTCGGCGAGCGCGCGGGGCCGGTCCGGTATGAAGTTTATCACGAGGGCCGAGGCGACGATGTCGAAACTCGCATCGGGGAACGGGAGCGCCTGCGCGTCGCCGGTCCGGAATTCCGCGCGCGCGGCGACCGGCTTGCGCGCCGCGTAGGCGATCTGCGCCGGCGCAGGATCGATCCCAACGACGGACGCAGGCGAACAGTGCTTGACGATCAGCTCCGTGAACAGACCGGTGCCGCAGCCGACGTCGAGCCAGTTCGCCTGCTTCGGCGGGGCAAGCCAGTCGAGGAACATGGAGCCGGCGGCGCGGCCCCAGGTTCCGACAAATCGCTCATATGCGGCGCTGTCGTCAAAACTCAGTTGAGTCATCGAGCCCCACTCTTGGTGGAGCATGATCTTTCCGAAAACCGGTACCCACTTTTCGGGATCATGCTCTAACGTCACGCCGACCATCGCCGACTTAGTCGGTCTTGAGCCCAAGCTTGCGAACGAGCGCGGCATTCAGCACGATCTCGTTCTGCACGAAGGCCTCGAATTCGCCCGCCGTCATCGGCATCGGATCGACCGCCAGCGCGTCGAGCCGCTCGCGCACCCGGGGAGCCTGCAACGCCTTGGCGGTTTCGTCGCGCAGCCGGTCCACAATCTCGCGCGGCGTCTTCGAGGGCACGAAGAGCCCGTACCAGATCGGGTATTCGGCATCGATGAAGCCGAGTTCGCGCGTGGTGGGGACGTTCGGCAAGAATGGCGAGCGGCTCCGCCCGTTGACGGCGAGGGCGCGAAGCTTGCCATCCCGGATCTGCGGTCCGACCAGCGCCGGAGGGCCGAAGAAGTAATCGACCCGTCCGGCGATGACTTCCGTCATCGCCTCGGCGCCGCCCTTGAACGGAATGTGGAGGGCGTCGATGCCGGTGCTGATGTTGAACCGCTCGGCGCTCATGTGTGTCGCCGTCCCGACCCCGACGGAGGAGAACGTCAGAGCGCCGGGCCTCGCCTTGGCGGCGGCCACGAGGTCGGCGGCCGTCTTGAACGCGCTCGCGGGCGAAACCACGAGCACATTGGGAGAGATTCCGAATGGAACGACCGCGATGAAATCGCGCGCCGGGTCGTAGCCGAGCTTCGGGTAAAGCGCCGGCGCAATGGTGTGCGAGGAGCCGCTCGCCAGAAGCGTATAACCATCGGACTCGGCCTTTGCGACCGAGAGAGCCCCGATCGTTCCGCCGGCGCCCGCGCGGTTCTCGACAACGATGGTTTGCCCGAGCTGCAGGCCAAGCTGCTCGAACACGATGCGCGGCACGATGTCGGTCGAGCTACCGGCGGCGAAAGGCACGACGGCGCGGAGCGGCTTCTGTGGCCACGCCTGGGCATGCACGACGGTGGACGAAACGCCAAGGCCGACCAAGGCGACCAGAATCGATCTGAAGGTCATCGCAGGTCTCCATTGCTGACGGGCAATATCGTGCACAGCTTGCATGTTGCGTCTAATACATAATCGGTCTCTACTTGATGCCGGTTCAGCATAAAGGTGTCACATGGACCTGCGGCAACTGCGCACCTTCGTGACCATCGCGGAGCAGGGAACGGTTTCACGCGCGAGCGCCGAACTTCGGGTGGCCCAGCCTGCCCTCTCGCGCCAACTCCAGGAGTTGGAGGGCGAGCTCGGCATCAGGCTGTTCGACCGTATCCGGCGCAGGCTCGTTCTCACGACCGAAGGCAAGCTGTTGCTGGCCGACTGCCGCGGCGCGCTGAACGCCGTGAGCTTCATCCGCGAGCGCGCCCAGTTGCTGCGGCAACCCGATGCCGGCGTGTTGAACGTGGCGGCAACGCCGCAGACGATCGACGGCGTCCTGTCCGGCTTCCTCGCGCGCTATCAGAAAGAGAGGCCGAACGTCCATGTGACGCTGATCGAGGCCGTGGGCGCCGAACTCATGGCCGCGCTTCATCGCGGCGAGGCACACCTGTTGATGACCACTGCCGGCGCGATCGAGGCCAGCGATCAGGCGGTCGAGACGATCTGGCTTCCGTCCCTCGAATTCGTTGCGGCGAGCGGTCCCGGCATCGAGCTTGCGCCGTCGCGGCGCATGGACATTCGCGGGCTTGGATCACGCCCGCTGCTCCTGCTGAACCGGAGCTTCGCGGTTCGCCAGGCCTTCGATGCCGCCTGCCGCATCGCCGAGTTCAAGCCGAACGTCCGGTTCGAAAGCCGGACGCCGCACACGCTGCTGGCGCTTGCGGAGGCGGGCCTCGGCATCGCGGTGGTGCCTTCGGTCCTGCCGACCCATCGATACAAATTGCAGATCGTCACGCTGACATACCGCAGCAATCCGCTGCGCGAGGCCTACGGTCTGGTGTTCGACAAACGGCGTGCGCGGCCGCCGGTGGCGGACGCATTCAGCCGCGCTCTGGCAAGCTATGTGAGAGAGGTTTTCCCGATCTCGCGGCCAACTGTCCTGCGGTCGAAGAAAGCGAGGCGGCCGGGTGCCCGGCGTTCGTAGCGGACGCCGCGACGCCGCGTTGGATTGATTTCCTCGCGGGCCAGCCGCACACTTTGCGCCAATAATTGCAAGGCCGAACAAGGGCCGCACGGCTTGGCTGCCTGCCAAGCATCGCCGACCGGGGAGGACCTTCTATGAGGACGATCATCCGGATCGCGGCGCTATGCGTCGCGCTGTTCGCCGGCGCCGCATTCGCGCAGCCCTATCCGAGCAGGATCGTGCGCGTGATCGTGCCGTTCCCCGCCGGCGGCCCGACCGATGTGATGGCGCGCATCATCGGGCAGAAGCTTTCGGAACGGCTGGGGCAGCAGTTCGTCATCGAGAACCAGGGCGGCGCGGCCGGCAATATCGGCATGGGCAGCGCCGCGCGCGCGGCCGGCGACGGCTACACCATCCTGTTCGTGTCATCGAGCTACGTGGTCAATCCAAGCCTCTATCTCAAGCCGCCGTACGATCCCGACAAGGACTTCGTGCCGATCACCAAGGCGGCGGCGGCAACGCACGCGCTGATCGCCAATCCGGCGGTGCCGGCGCGCAGCGTGAAGGAGCTGGTCGACCTGATCAGGGCGGAGCCCGCGAAGTACAGCATCGCCTCGCCCGGCGCCGGCACCACGCCGCATTTGTCGATCGAGCTGTTCAAGCAGTCGCTCGGGCTGAACGAGCTGCTGATCGTTCCGTTCGCCGGAGGCAATCCGTCGATCCAGTCGGTCGTCGCCGGGCACACGCCGCTCTCGTTCCAGGCGATCCCGCCCGCAACCGCGCTGATCAAGGAAGGCAAGCTGCGCGCGCTCGCGATCACGTCGAGCAGGCGCTCCGCCGTGCTGCCCGACGTGCCGACGCTCGATGAGCTCGGCATCAAGGGTCAGGAGGCCGAGACCATGCAGGGGGTGCTGGCGCCGGCCGGCACGCCGTCGGAGATCGTCAACCTGCTGCAGCGGGAGATCGCCGCGATCCTCGCGCTGCCGGACGTGAAGGAGAAGGTGCTCGCGCTCGGCTTCGAGCCGTCCGGCATCACGCCGGCCGAGTTCGGCGCCTACATCAAGGCTGAGATCGCGAAATGGCGGGCGGTGCTCGAGAAGGCCAAGATCGACAAGATCTGATCGGCAAACTCCGCTGCGCTCCCTCCCCGCTTGTGGGGTTGGGGAGGGGGTGCACACGCACTGTCGATCGGTGAGGGAAAGACCCCCTCCCGACGCGCTTCGCGCGTCGACCTCCCCCACAAGGGGGTAACGCGCGGCACGTTCTTGGGTTAATGCGCAGCCCGCAATGCCGGCTTCGCCCATTCGCGCACCTCGTGGTGCAGCGTCGCATACTCGCGAAACACGCGCTCGCTGCGCTCCGCCTGCGACGCGGCCGACATTCTGCTGCGCGATACCTCGGCGCTGACGCAGGCGCCGAACTCGCCCGACCGCCGCACCGCCCATGCGCCGGCGCGCTGCCGCTCGCGATCGTAGCTTGCGAGCGCTGGCTCGATGCTGCCGTGCGCGGCGAGCGCGTCGGCGAGGCACGCAGCGTCGAGCGCCGCCTTGGTCACGCCGGCGCCGACATGCGGGCGCGCCACGAACGCCGCGTCTCCGAGCAGCGCGATCCGCCCGAACACGAGTTGCGGGGAGGCGAAGTCGTGGATCGGCTGGAAGATCGGCCGCTCGGCGCGCGCGAAGATGTCGGCGACCGACGGGGCGAGCAGCGCGCGCGCATCAGCCTTCACGGCGGCGATGACATCGAGGCGGATCAGCGGCGGCGGAATCTGCTCGTGGCGGCGCCCGGACGCATCGGTGTTGAGATCGGCGAGCGCCGCCGCGTCGGTCGGCCGGTACCAGACGATATTGTAGTCGCGCCGGCCCGGTCTGAGATCGCCGTCGCGCGCCGGCACCGGATAGGACACCGCGAGCTCGCCGCCGGGAATGCAGAACGTGTTGCTCTCGAACAGCAGCGCGCGGTCGGTGACGACATCCGCCTCGGCGGCGAGCCCGCGCCAGGCGATGTAGCCCGCATAAGCCGGCTTGAGATCGGGAAGGACCTGCGGGCGGACCGTCGAGCGCGGGCCGTCTGCGGCGACCAGGAGATCGCCGCTGGCGCGGGTGCCGTCGGCGAAAATCGCCGTGATGCCGTGCGCGTCCTGCTCCGCGGCGACAAAGGATTTGGCCGGATGATAGTGCTGCGCCGGGAGTGCGTCCTTGAGCGGGCGATAGAGCCGCGCCCATGCGGTCATGACGCGGGGATAGTCGAGCTGGCAGGCGATCTGTCCGCGCGCATCGAGCAGGATATATCTCGACGTATCGACGCCGAGCGCGGTTTCGGCTCCGATCCCGATCCGGCGCATCACCTCGCTGAGCGCCGCGTGCGTGCCGAGGCCCGCGCCGCGCCCTGCAAGGTCCTCGGCGCTGCGCTCGAACACGTCGACGCGCCAGCCGCCCTGGCGCAGCAGATGCGCCGCGAACAATCCGCCGAGCGAGCCGCCGATGATCAGCGCGTGCCCGCCCATGACGCGGCCTTCAGGAATAGGTGCGCAATTCGTAGAGGATGAAATCCTCGATGAAGATCGACTGCTTGCCGACGAGGTGAACCGAAAAATGCGCGCGGTGGATCAGCTCGCCAAGGCGGCCGAGATCGCTGTCCGACGACAGCAGGAGATAGACGACGCCGCCCGGCGCGAGGCGCTCGCGCGCCTGATCGAACAGCGCCGCGATATCGCGATAGCCCGGCCCCGCATGCCAGGCGCGGTCGGCAAGGTCGCGCGGCTCGCCCGGAAACGACGGCGGACTGGTGATGATGACGTCGAACAGCGGCCCCGTCGCGAGGCCGGACATCAGGTTGGAGGCGACGCCGCGCACCTGCGGCAGACCGTTGTCGCGGCCGTTCTTGGTGGCGGCGCCGGCCGCGTTCGGATTGATGTCGACCGCGACGACGCGTGCGGCGCCCGCTCGCGCGGCCGCGAGCGAGAGGATGCCGCTGCCGCAACCGACCTCGGCGACGGTTTTGCCCTTCAGGTCCAGGCTGCCGATGAAGCCCGCGAAGTACTTGCTGGTGAGAAAGACCTTCGGATGGAACACGGTCGGCGGAACCGTCAGGCGAAACCCGGCGACATGGGTCACGGCGGTGTGCCGATGCTTCAGGAACAGATGATACGACCAGAAATGAATGAACGCGCGGGTGAAACGCCGTAATGGACCCTGCCGGGCCTGCGTTTTTCCCAGGCCCTCTGCGTATCCGGCAGTTTCCAGCACTCCCCGGCCCCTCCCTTTGCTCTTCTTGTTGGTTCCGCTCTTACACGGTTCCATCCCGGGTTACCACCCTGCCGGCCGATCGGGCCGCGGGCGGGCACCAGTGCGCTTAACACGCTGCACCGTCAGGAAGTTCCAGTCAGACCAGCTCAGGCCAGGGAATGATCGTGGACTTCACCGTCTTCATCGCCATCGCGTCGGCGACAGCCTCGGCAACGCCCTGCTCGGTGAAGGGATAGAGCGTCTGCATCTCAAGCCAGGGATATTTGTCGCGCGTGCGGTAGAGCATGTCGACGCCGAGCGGCAGGTCGTTCGCCGTGAAGGCCCATGAGCCGAGCAGGTTCAGGTCCTTGGCGCAGATGCGGTGCCACGAGGTCGCGATCGAGCCCGCGTCGGTGAACTGCCCCATCTCGACGTAGGTGCCGCCGTCGCGCAGCATCTCGATGCCTTCCGGTCCGGCACTCGGATGGCCGGAGCAATCCATCACCAGGTCGGCGCCGAAGCCACCGACGATGTCGCGCACCGCCGCGATGCGCGCCTCCGGCGTCTTCACCTCCTCGATATTCACCGTCGCCTCGGCGCCGAATTTTCGCGCCAGCTTCAATCGCGGTTCTTCCGGCGCGCCG
>DATEKY010000047.1:0-2701 GCA_035277225.1 Xanthobacteraceae bacterium | reverse complement strand
TGGGGCGAGCGGCGAGGACAATGGCACCATCGTCGTTCTAGCGAATCAATGGAGCGCCCTATGCCACGGCTGAACGATTTGAGCAGATCCCTCGTAACTCTCGAACAAGATGCAACACTGATCGCCGTCATCGAGATGAGCCTTACGAGCTGGCTCGTTGCCGGTATCGTGCCTGGCGTTGAGCGCCAGCCGTTGAAAAAGCTCGTGGTCGACGAGAGCGCATTGCTGAAGCTGCTGCATCGATGGCGAGAGGAAGCGGAGAAGGCAGGACGCAGGATCGAGCGCATCGCGGTCGCCTTCGAGGCCGGCCGGGACGGCTTCTGGTTGGCGCGCTGGCTCAAGGCGCGCGGTATCGAGGCCTATGTCATTCACGCATCGAGTGTAGCGGTGTCTCGCGAGCATCGGCGCGCCAAGACTGACCGGCTCGACACCGAGTTGCTCAAACGCTCCTTTCTTGGTTGGCTGCGTGGCGAGCGTGATCACTGCAAGATGGTCGAGATCCCGACAATGAAGGACGAGGATGCCAAGCGGCCCAACCGCGAGCATGACAGCCTCATCGGAGAGCGAAGTCGGATCGTCAACCGAATGAAGGCAGCGCTGGTTCGGCTCGGCATCCGCGGCTTCAATCCTAAGCTGAAAAGGGCCACCACGCGCCTTGACAACTTGCGCACGCCTGAGGGCGAGCCAATTCCGCCCAACGCGCTGGCTGAGTTACGCCGCGACATGGAGCGCCGACGGCTCGTCAATAATCAAATCCGGCAGATTGAGGAGGAGCGCCTGGAACGTATCGAAAAAACGCCCTGCGATGGACCGCACGTCATGGTGCGCCTGTTAGCGCGCGTGATGGGGGTCGGCATAGAGACAGCCGACATGCTGGTGCACGAGGTGTTGTCGCGAAACCTGCGCGACCGACGGGCCATAGCGCGTTATGCCGGCCTTACTGGTTCACCCGACGAGAGCGGAAGGAAACGCCGAGAGAAAGGGCTGGCCCGCTCGGGCAATGTCCGGGTCCGACGAGGCATGATTCAATTGGCGTGGCGGTTCCTTCTACACCAGAAGAACAGCGCTTTGACGAAGTGGTTTCGATCCCGCACAGAGAACGCTCGCCGTACTCGAAAGCCCATGATCGTGGCCTTGGCGCGCAAGCTACTGATCGCCCTGTGGCGACTCGTGCGGGAGGGCATTGTCCCGGACGGCGTGGTTTTGCGTGCCGTACAATGAACGGAGGACGCTGAAGGCACCCCGATTCGGCCTTGTCCGCTCGTGACGGACGCCGATAACGGTTCGAGGTGGCGGAATCCCGAGAGGTCCCTTGGCTTCAAGCCGAATGGAAGAATGGGTCCGCCGCTCGGAGCTTCGCTGCCGATGCGCATGACTTATATGAGGCTTCGCGGGTCAAGAAGTTTTCGAGAAAAAACATTGTTTCAGGAGGCTCGCGTCGTGAGCGCAGTCCTGCATTGATGGCCCACGGCCGACTCATTTGCTTGGCCGCGCTGAGCGGTCAACCCCCGGAGCCCGGAGGGTCGCGCCGGAAGGCGCGAGGGGTTGACGGCGGAAGCGCGCGCCGAGCTACGATCCGTCCCGGCCATTACGACGTTGCAAATGTACGTTTTCTGCTGATCCTCTTTTTCTTTTCCTCGTTCGTTCGTTGACGTTCCGATGACGACGTTTGTTCTTTGACGACAATCCAAGGTGGAGCCCTTTCGCTGTGCGGCACTCGCCGCATTCAAACTTATATCCGGTCGGGACGAGCCCGTACCAAGATCCCTCTTGCAACAGTGCGAGGGCACAGGGCTCCAAGGGGGATGGGACCCTTCTACCGAGCGGCATGTTGCAGCCAGCCGTCGTACCGGTCACACATCCCACCTTGGAATCAGTAAGGTTGTTTCGGTCGTCTCCTTTCGGCGGTTCTAATCACGCCTTCAGAATGGCGCCCTTGGGCACCAAACCTGTCTCGAGATAGCGCCAGAGCGCAATCAGCAGCTTGCGTGCAACGGCGACGATCGTAATCCGCCGGATGCGGCCCTTGAGTTTGCCGACACGTTCGCGGAACCAGACGCTCAGGGGGCTGTCAGGCTGATGCCGCAACCACAGCCAGGCGAGCTCAATCATGACCGTGCGAGCCTTGCCATTGCCAGCCTTGCTGATCCCCTGATCACGGCACATCGCGCCGCTCTGGAAATGCGCCGGCGTCAGACCGACATAGCTCGCCAGTTGTTTACGATTGTCAAAGGAGCGGTACAACACCTCGCCGATAAGTGTGGTCGCAAATTCGGGCCCGATACTCTTGATTTTGGCCAGATCCTGGATCTTCTTTGCGTTCGTATGCTCCGTCTCAGTCTTGGGCGATGCAATGGCGTCGCGCTCCGCCTCGATCGTCTTGATCATTCCCAAAACAAGCTCCAATCGCTGCAGTTCGCGCAGAATTTCCGCCTTGAGCCGTGGCGGCAACGTCTGACCATCAGCGGCGGTGCGCAACCGTTCCAGCCGCAGCATCCGATCGCGGCGCAGAGGCTGGTAGTCATAGATGCCATGGATCGCGAGCAGTCCCTTGATCCGATTGACGTGTTGGATACGTTCGTTAATCAACCGACCACGCTCACGATTGAGCCGGCGGTCGTCCTCTTCGGCGACACTTGGCACGCACACAACGCTCCACACTTTCGGCTCACCCCGCAGATACGCCATCAGGGATCGCAGC
>DATEKY010000046.1:0-4188 GCA_035277225.1 Xanthobacteraceae bacterium | reverse complement strand
GCCCCTTGCTGTGGCGCGCATAGTCGCGCGCGTAGCCGGCGCGCACCATCGCCTCGCCGAGATCGCGTCCCTGCGCCTCGCAGGTCGCGACGTCGCGCGCGTAGCGATCATGCGTCACCAGCGTGCACGATACCGGACGTCCGCCGATCAGCGCGGTGAGGATGCGCGCCGCGTCGCGCCCGCAGGCGTAGTCCGCGCCCTGCAGATCGCGGCACTGCTGGCGCGCTTCCGGCGCATCGATGCCGAACAGGCGGATGCGCTCGCCGGCGACTTCGAGCGAATCGCCGTCGATGATCTTGGCGCGGCCGGAAATCGCGGTGCCGGCTTCGGCCGGCACGCGTTGCGGCGGCGCGTCGAACCTGCCCCAGCGTTGCGCGGCAAACGACACGGCCAAAGCGATGACGATCCAGAAGAAGAAATGACGCGCGCGCACCGGGCCCCTCGCTGGGGGCCATCATAGCCGTTGGTTACCGCTTTGCGCGCCTCTTCCTCGCCGCCCCGTAGTGCATCGCCTCGAGCCGCATGCCGTCGGGGTCGGTGAAGAACACCGCGTAATACTTGTCGTCGCCGTTGTAGCTGTCGGGCGGATCGGCCACCGGCATGTCGTGCTTGTCGAGAAACGCGCCGAGATCGTCCACCGCCTTGCGGCTCGCGAGCTCGAACGCGTAGTGGTGGAAGCCGACGTCGCCCTTGCGATGCTTGCGCTTGCGCCCGGCGCCGTCGGCCTGCGCGATCCAGAACAGCGTCTTGCCGTTGCTCCAGCCGGCGAAGCCGCCGCCGTCGTGCTTCAGCCTGAAGCCGAGGAAGCCGAGCACCTTGCCGTAGAAGTCTTTCGAGCGCGCGAGGTCGCTGACGCTGAGCACCAGATGATCGATGCCGGTGACGCGGGGCATGCTGGCCTCCTTCCAAAAAAACTGAACGCGCAGCGAGCGGATTTGCACCAACGCGTTTCGCCGCTGCGTCCCAACACCAACATAAGTCAATCCCTCCGCGATGAAACCGGAACTCATGTTTCGCGTTGTCGCCGCGATGGTCCGGGGCAAACATTGGAGAGAAGCCATGCGGCTGCCCCTGGCACTCGCGTCACTGCTGTTCATCGCACCGCTGCACGCGGCGCCGCTCGGCTCGGCGGCAAATCAGCAGCAGATCAAGGTCGGACAGGCGGTCATCTGCGATACCTCCGAACAGGCACAGCGCTTCGTCGCTCTGCGCAACGGCGGCAGCGAAGCCGTGCAGGCGTTTCAGCTGATCAACCGCGAAGCCGCCAATCCGAGCGCGTGCGGCACCGCGATCGTCGCGTTCCGCTCAGGCGATACGATCGGCAGCGGGCGCGTCGAGGGTCGGCTGGTGCACGTCGTGCAGGTCACCGTGCTGGCGTTCAACAACGGCGCGCGCTGGTCGATGGTGCCCGAGACCGTGCAGTACGCGGTGCTCGTGCCGGACGGCATCGAGGTATAGTGTTTCGTTTGCGCATGATCCTATCCGAAAACCGGTACCCACTTTTCGGGATCATGCGCCGCGCCGCAGTGCCGGCGCGACCAGGAACGGCGTCATGCCGCACACGACGCTGACCAGCGCAAAGGCGAACACCAGGTCGTAGCTCTGCGACCAGTCGTGGATCAGGCCGCCGGCCCATGAGCCGATGGCCGAGCCGATGCCCGCGCCGATCGAGATCGTTCCCACGATGGTGCCGACGCGCTTGCCGCGGAAGATCGACATCGCCGCCGCCGAGACCAGCGGGCCGCGCGATCCCATCGTGCTGCCGAAGCAGATCAGGAAGCCCGCGAGCAGCCAGACGTTCGGATAGCGGGTCATCGCCCACAGCATCAGGATGCCGGCGACGGTGATGCTGTAGGCGAGCAGGATCGCCCGGCGGCGCCCGAGCAGTCCGTCGAGCCAGCTCACCGTCAGCATGCCGACCAGCAGCAGCACGCCGGACAGTCCCCACGCGGTTGCGGCCTGCAGCGGCGGGAAGCCGACCTCGACCAGATAGGCCACCACCTGGACCGAGATCGAAAACATGCCGATCGAGGTGAAGAAGAAAATGCTGAACAGCGACCAGAAGGCGTGATGCCGCATCGCGCTGGCGAGGGTCCAGGTATCGTCGGTGGTGCGGGTTCGCGCGAACCGTGCGACGTGCCGGTCGCCAAGCGCGATGCGTCGCCACGGCAGCAGCAGCAGCGGGACGGCGCCGGCGAGCATCGCGCCGCCGAGGATGTGGTAGGCGCCGCGCCATCCGGCGTGATCGACAAGGATCTGCGCCAGCGGGACCAGCACCAGCACGCCGGCGCCGGCCGAGGACATCAGCACGGCCAACGCCATCGGCAGGCGCGGGCCGAACCAGCGGTTCAGCAGCAGCGAGCTCGTGACCTGGCCGAGACACGCGCTGCCGAGGCCGACCGCAAGGCCGATGCTGACCTGCAGGTGCCAGAGCTCTCGCGCGAAGGCGGCGGCCGAAAAGCCCGCGCCGAGCAGCAGAAGCCCGATGGCGTAGACGGCGCGCGGCCCGGAATGATCGAACAGCCGCCCGACGAACGGCGCGGCGAGGCCGAAGCACAGCGCGCTGATCGAGTAGACCGACACGGTCTGCGCCCGGTCCCAGCCGAAGCTGCTGGAAATCGGCAGCAGGAACACCGTGAAGGTCTCGCTCGCGCCGCGCGCCAGCGCCATCAGCAGGAAGCAGAGGCCGAGCACCACCAGCGCGAGGCGCGCCGTCGCGCGGTCCGGCGTGTCGGGGTGTTGTGGAGGTTCCTGGTCCATGGAGGCGCGTGGCTTATTCCAATGCCCGGGATGCGCGGTGGCTTCAAGCGCGTTCCGCCGCGCCGAACGGCCTGCGGCTGACCGGAATTCAATGAAACCGCGGCCTAGCCGGCGGCGTTCTTGCCGCAAGGGCGGCGCGCATCCACGGAGGTGAGCGATGCGCCTATTTGCTGCAGCCATGATGGTGCTCGCGGCGGGATTTGGAACTGGCCCCGCCGGCGCGGCCTCGAGCACCGGAACCGTCGCCGGCGTGGTCCAGCCGAAAGCGCCGCTCAAGCTGACCGACACCCAGCGCCGCCAGGTCGTCGAGGCGATCGGCAAGGAAGATACGCTCGACAAGCCGTCGGCGGATTTTCAGCCCGCGATCGGCGCGAAAGTGCCGACGCAGGCGAAGCTTGCCGCGCATCCGCTGCCGCGTCCGCTGGTCTACAAGATCCCGGAGCTGAAGCAGTATTACTACGCGCGGCTGCCGGACAAGGTGCTGATCATCGATCCGATGAGCAAGACGGTGGTGGATATCGTCACGCCGTGACGCGGCTCACCGCCCCTTGCGCTTGAACCCGCCGCGCATGCCGGGCCGCCCGAGCGTCGAGCGGCCGCGATGCGGGATCGACTCCACGCCGGGTCCCATCTCGTCGAGATTGGGCTTGCGCGGGCCCTTGCGCGCCGGCAGCGAGACCGTCGGCCGCTTCGCGGTCGGATCGTCCACCACCGCGAGCTCCATCGCGCGCAGCCGCTTCACCTCATCGCGCAGCCGCGCCGCCTCCTCGAAGTCGAGATCGGCTGCGGCCTCGCGCATGCGGCCTTCGAGATCGGAAATCACCGCCTCGAAATTGTGCCCGATGGTCGCGCCTTGCTCCGCCATGCCGGCGATGCCGCCGTCGGTCGAGATCAGCACGTGGTCGCGCTCGTACACGCTGTCGAGGATGTCGGCGATGTTCTTCTTCACGCTTTCCGGCGTGATGCCGTTCGCGACATTGTATTCCGTCTGCTTCTCGCGCCGCCGGTTGGTCTCGGCGATCGCGCGCTCCATCGAGCCGGTGGTCGTGTCGGCGTAGAGGATCACCTTGCCGTCGACGTTGCGCGCCGCGCGGCCGATGGTCTGGATCAGCGAGGTCTCGCTGCGCAAAAAGCCTTCCTTGTCGGCGTCGAGGATCGCGACCAGCGCGCACTCGGGAATATCGAGGCCCTCGCGCAGCAGGTTGATGCCGACCAGGCAGTCGAACGCGCCGAGCCGCAGGTCGCGGATGATCTCGATGCGCTCGATCGTGTCGATGTCGGAGTGCATGTAGCGCACGCGCACGCCCTGCTCGTGCAGGTATTCGGTGAGGTCCTCGGCCATGCGCTTGGTCAGCACGGTGACCAGCGCGCGGTAGCCGGCGCGCGCGGTCTGGTGCAGCTCGCCGACCAGGTCATCCACCTGGGTGC
>DATEKY010000045.1:0-2665 GCA_035277225.1 Xanthobacteraceae bacterium | reverse complement strand
GACGATCCCGAAGGAAGCCGAGCCGGACATCAAGATCCCGATCGTCTACACGCTGCTGACGCAGCGCGGGATCAGTCCGGAGGACGCCGAGCGGCTGCTGGTCAAGCCGGTCGAGACCAAGCTCAAGTCGGTCTCGAACGTGAAGGAAATGCGCGCGGTCGCCTACGAGGGCGGCGCCTACGTGCTGCTCGAGTTCCAGGCCGGGTTCGACTCCAAGGCGGCACTCGCCGACGTGCGCGCCAAGGTCGACGAGGCCAAGCGCGACCTGCCGCGCGACGCCGACGAGCCGACCGTGCAGGAGGTCAATCTCTCGCTCTATCCGGTGCTGGTGGTGTCGCTCGCCGGCGACCTGCCGGAGCGCACGCTGCTGCGCCTCGCGCGCACGGCGAAGAACATCATCGAGCAGGTGCCGGGGGTGATTTCCGCCGAGCTGCGCGGCGCGCGCGACGAGGCGGTGGAGATCGTCGCCGAGCCGATGCTGATGAAGAGCTACGGCGTGTCGCTCGAACAGTTGATCTCGATCACGCAGCAGTCGAACAGTCTGGTTGCCGCCGGGGCGCTCGAAGGCGCCACCGGTCGCTTCGCCGTGAAGGTGCCGGCGCTGATCGAGAAGCCGCAGGACATGCTGAAGATCCCGGTGGCGTCGAACGCGGGCGCGACCGTGACGCTCGGCGACGTCGCGCAGGTCAAGCCGACCTTCAAGGACGCGACCTCGATCACGCGGGTCAACGGCCGCTCCGCGATGACCATCGAGGTCTCGAAGCGCACCGGCGCGAACCTGATCGAGACCGTCGACGGCGTGAAGCTCGCGGTCGAGCGGATGAAGCAGACCTGGCCCGAGGCGCTGCAGGTCACCTACACGCAGGACAAGTCCAAGATCATCCGCCAGATGCTGGCCGACCTGCAGAACTCGGTGATCACCGGCGTGCTGCTGGTCGCGATCATCATCCTGTTCGCGCTCGGCTTCCGCGCCTCGCTGTTCATCGGCATCGCGATTCCCGCCTCGTTCCTCGCCGGCGTGCTCGGACTGCAGCTCGCGGGGCTGACCGTGAACATCGTGGTGCTGTTCTCGCTCATCCTCGCGGTCGGCATGCTGGTCGACGACGCGATCATCGTCTCGGAATTCGCCGAGCGGCGCATGTCGGAAGGTATGCCGCCGCGCGAGGCCTATTCGCTGGCCGCCAAGCGCATGGCCGGCCCTGTCATCGCGGCGACCGCGACGCGCGTCGCCGCGTTCTCGCCGCTGCTGTTCTGGCCCGGCATCGTCGGCGAGTTCATGAAGTACATGCCGATCACGCTGATCGCTACGCTGTCGGCATCGCTCGCGGTCGCGCTGTTCTTCACCCCGACGCTCGGCGCGCTGCTCGGCCGCGCCGCGACTGTGCCGCACGACGAGCGCGCCAAGGATCGTGGGCTTTACATGCGCAGCGTGCATCTGGCGCTGCGCCATCCGGGCTCGACCTTGATGCTCGCGCTCGCACTGCTGATCGGCGTGCAGATGGCCTACGGCAAGCTCGGCAAGGGCGTCGAGTTCTTCCCCAAGGTGGAGCCCGACTACGGGCAGGTCGTCATCCACGGACGCGGCAACCTCTCGCTCGACGAGAAGGATCGCCTCGTGCGCACGGTCGAAGAGCGCGTGCTGAAGTACCCGGGACTGAAGACTGTCTATACCCGCGCGGGCGAGCAGCCGCGCCAGTCGAACGAACTGGGCGAGGACACGATCGGCGTCATCCAGTTCGAATTCGCCGACTGGCGCACCCGTGCACCGGCGCACGAGATCATGGACGGCATCCGCGCCAAGACCGCGGATATTCCCGGCATCCAGGTGGAAGTCACCGCGCCGCGCGCCGGCCCGCCGACCGGCAAGCCGGTGCAGATCCAGCTCGCGGCGCTCGATCCCGACCTGCTGCCGGCTGCCGCCAAGAAGGCCGCCGCCGTGCTCGCGGCGCGCAGCGACGTGCGCGACGTGGACGACGGCCTGCCGCTGCCCGGCATCGACTGGCGCCTCGAGGTGAACAAGAGCGAGGCGGCGAAATATCAGGCCAACGTCAACACGGTCGGCACCGGCGTGCAACTCGTCACCAACGGCGCGAAGGTGACCGAGTATCGGCCCTCCGACAACGACAAGGCGGTGGACATTCTGGTCCGCTTCCCGTCCGATCGCCGCAGCCTCGAGCAGATCGACGAACTGCGCATCCAGACGCCGGTCGGCCACGTGCCGATCGGCAACTTCGTCACGCGCGTGCCGGCGCAGCGCGTCGGCAACATCAACCGCATCGGCGGCAACCGGGTGATCACCGTGTCGTCGAACGTCGCCGAGGGCGCGCAGACCGCCAAGGTGCAGAAGGAAGTCGCGGCCGAGCTTGCCAAGGCCGATCTCGGCCAGAACGTCACGTTCCGCCTCAAGGGCGAGGACGAGGAGCGCGAGAAGGCCGGCGCGTTCCTGATGAAGGCGTTCGGCACCGCGCTGTTCCTGATCTTTGCGATCCTGCTGGCGCAGTTCAACAAGTTCATCTCGGTCGGGCTGGTGCTGACCGCCGTGGTGCTGTCGACCATCGGCGTGCTGATCGGCCTGATGGTGATGGGCCAGCCGTTCGGCGTGGTGATGACCGGCATCGGCGTGATCGCGAACGCGGGCGTGATCGTGAACAACAACATCGTGCTG
>DATEKY010000044.1:0-14131 GCA_035277225.1 Xanthobacteraceae bacterium | reverse complement strand
GTGGATGCCCTTCACCCACGACACTTCCCCCTCGAGGCCGAACTGCTTCGTCGGCGGCATCGCTTCGGGATCGTCGAGGCTGTTGATCGTGACGCTGATGGTGCCGTGGCCGTCGAATTCGTAGGTGAGCGGCGTGCCGCAGTCCTTGCAGAACCCGCGCTCCGCCATGTTCGATGAGCGGAAGACCGACGGCGCTCCGCGTGTCCACGTGAGATGCGCCTTCTTTCCGCCGGTCAGCCCCATGAACGGCTGGCCCGAGGCCTTCTGGCACATGCGGCAATAGCAAACGCTCGAATAGGCGGGCTTCTCCGCCCACGCGTAGCGCACCGCGCCGCATTGGCAGCCGCCGGTGAGGACGGCCATGGTCAGAACGCCTCCGCCGACAGCGCCATCATCGTGTCGGCGCCGGTCTGGATGCGCTTGAGATGCGCCGCATGCTCGGGCAGCACGCGCTCCATGAAGAACTTGCCGGTGACGAGCTTCGCCTTCATGCGCTCTTCCGCGCCGTAGGCGCCATTCTTCAGCTTGTCCTGCGCGGCCTTGGCCATCTGCGCCCACATATAGGCGAGCGCGACCAGCCCGAAGAGGTGCATGTAGTCGGTCGAGCCTGCGCCGGCATTGTCCGGCTTCTTCAGCGCGTTCTGCATGAACCACATCGTCGCCTGCTGCAGCGTGGCGAGCGCTTCGCCGAGCGGCGCGACGTACGGCTTCATCGCCTCGTCGGCTGAATGCTCCTTCACGTAGTCGGTGACTTCCTTGAAGAACGCCGTGATCGCGCGCCCGCCGTCGCGGCCGAGCTTGCGGCCCACGAGATCGAGCGCCTGGATGCCGTTCGCGCCCTCGTAGATCATGGTGATGCGCGCGTCGCGCACGAACTGCTCCATGCCGTGCTCGCCGATATAGCCGTGACCGCCGAACACCTGCTGTGCCGCGACCGTGTTGGCAAAGCCGGTATCGGTCAGCACGCCTTTGATCACTGGGGTAAGCAGTCCCATGTGATCGTCGGCCGCCTGGCGCGCCTTCTCGTCGTCGGAGCGGCGCGAGACGTCGCCGCGCAGCGCGGTCCACAACACCAGCGCGCGCGCCGCCTCGTTGAACGACTTGATCGACATCAGCACGCGGCGGATGTCCGGATGCACGATGATCGGATCGGCCGGCTTCTCCGGGTTCTTCACGCCCGAGATCGAACGGCCCTGCAGCCGATCGCGCGCGTAGCTGGCGGCGTTCTGGTAGGCGACCTCGGACTGCGTCAGCCCCTGCATGCCGACCGCGAGCCGCGCCTCGTTCATCATCGTGAACATCGCGTGCAGGCCCTTGTTCGCTTCACCGAGGAGCCAGCCGGTCGCGCCGTCGTAGTTCATCACGCAGGTCGAATTGCCGTGGATGCCCATCTTGTGCTCGATCGAGCCGCACATCACGCCGTTGCGCGCGCCGGGCGAGCCGTCGGCGTTGACCATGAACTTCGGCACGATGAACAGCGAGATGCCCTTGGTGCCCTCGGGCGCGCCTTCGATGCGCGCGAGCACGAGGTGGATGATGTTCTCCGCCATGTCGTGCTCGCCGGCCGAGATGAAGATCTTGGTGCCGGTAATCTTGTAGCTGCCGTCGGCCTGCGGCACCGCCTTCGAGCGCAGCATGCCGAGATCGGTCCCGCAATGCGGCTCGGTCAGGTTCATCGTGCCGGTCCACTCGCCGGTGGTCATCTTCGGCAGGTAGATCTTCTTCTGCTCGTCGGTGGCGTGATGCAGGATCGCCGCGATCGCGCCCTGGGTCAGGCCGGAGTACATCGAGAAAGCGAGATTGGCGGAGGCGAGGAATTCGCTGACGATCGTCGTCATCGTCGAGGGCAGCCCCTGCCCGCCAAATTCGGTCGGCACCGAGATGCCGACCCAGCCGCCGTCGATCATGCCGCGATAGGCTTCCTTGAAGCCTTTCGGCGTCGTCACGCTGCCGTCGGCGTTGCGCTTGCAGCCTTCGAGATCACCGGTGCGATTGGTCGGCTGCACCACCTCCTCGGCGAACTTCGCGGCCTCCTCCAGGATCGCGGCGACAAGGTCGGGCGTCGCGTCGGAGAAGCCCGGCAGGTTGCCGTAGCGCTCCATGTGGAACACGTCGTTCAGCAGGAACTGCACATCGTCCACGGGCGCCTTGTAGGTCGGCATGCTCGATCTCCCTATTCTTTGCCCGCTCCCGCGCTCCGCGCGGCAAGCTTCGCTTTCATTCCATCACTGGCACGTGTCAGTTCGGCGATGACGCGGTCGATCTCGGACTTCTGCCGTTCGAGCCGCTCGATGCGCTCATCGAATTTTTTCAGCGCGACCTTGAGCTGCGTCACCTGCCCGTCGCCGACATCGTAGAGGTCGAGCATCTCGCGCACTTCCTCGAGCGAGAAGCCGACCGCCTTGCCGGCGAGCACATAGGCGAGCCGCGCGCGGTCACGGCGCGTGTAGAGGCGCTGTTCGCCGCGCCGCGCCGGATCGACGAGGCCCTTTTCCTCGTAGAAGCGCAGCGTGCGCGCCGAGACGCCGAATTCCTTGGTGAGATCGCGGATGGTGAAGATATCGCGCCCGCGGGGCGCGCCGGCATCCGTGCCGGCGGCAAGATCGGAGACGAGGCGGATGCCGTCGATTATCTCCATCTCGGTCACGCGCTGCTCTCCGGCCTGAGGGTGCAGCCTCTTACATCTAGTTTACGTAAACGTAAAGATCATAACCCGCAAATTTCTGTGAAACCGGCGCGTCACCGCGCCGGCGTCCGGTCCGGAAGGCTTAATGGTCGCGGAGACGACGTCAGCCGGGACGCTGATCGCTGAGCTTGCCCGAGAGCGACCTGTAGATCCGGTGCAGTTCGCCAAGCCCTTCTTCGATCTCGGCTTTCTGGCGCTGCAACAGCTCGATCTGCTCCAGGCACTTCTCCCGGCTCAACGTCAGCGCATCGCGGTCGGTCTCGTTCTCTTCCGCCGCTATCATCTGGCTGATTTCGCCGAGCGTGAAGCCGAGCTTCTTGCCCTTGAGAATCAAGGCGAGCCGGGTGCGATCGCCCTGCGAGTACAGGCGGTTGAGCCCATCGCGATGCGGCGAGATCAACCCCTTGTTCTCGTAGAAGCGTAATGCGCGCAGCGTCACGCCGAATTCACGCGACAATTCGCCGATCGTGAATGCGGCCTTGGTCCCCGCTGTCGAGTCATTCGAAGCGGCATTCCCCGATTCCGCAGCGGCCCAAACGCGGGCAGCGGAACCTTCCATGTCACGTGCATCGTCCATTGTTTGGTAGCCTGTTCTTTATTCGTGGCCCCCAAGATGACCCTCAGATAGGGCCAACATCCCATAAAAGCGAGGCTGTTGACGTAAGGAGAGGCCACATAACGGTAATCTGGTCTGCAGGCCCCACTCAGTCGAACTTGCAATTACGGCGAGTGAGTCGTCAAGGCGCCATGTGTCCGTGTGGCAACGCTTACCCCGGCGGCGGCCGGCCCCCGCCCAAATGCCGGAATTTTAACGGCTTATTTACCCTAAAGCGGAAAAGTCAGGCTTCGAGAAGCGGAAGCGCACGCGCCGTCGATCTTCCGTTTACCGGCGGTGGTTTGTGGGGTGGACGGCCTTGTCCGTCCGACCGGGAAGTCTGCGGGTCAAGCTCATGAATTCAGGCGCTTCGTGGAATGAACGGGGGCTGAGCCCCGAGCTGTACCAGGCCGCGCGCGAGGCGGCGCGACGCGCCGGAATGTCGGTCGAGGAATGGCTCGACTCGACGTTCGGCAACGGGGCGAACGCGAACCCCAAGCCGGCAGCACGCGAAGACGTAACGCCCTCGCTGCGCGGCGCGCGCCTCTCCGATACGGTCGCCAAGCTCAACGCCCGTCTCGAACAACTCACCTCCGGACGCGTGCCCTCCGAGTCCGGCCGCAGCGCGGCGGTCGAGCCGAGGCACGCGACTCCGCTCGTCCCCGACACGCTCGGCATCGATCAGGCCATCGCCGAAATCGCCGCGCGCCAGCGTGCGCTCGACGAAGCGCCCGCCGCACCGCCACCGGACGCAGTGTTTCAGCCCGCCCACCAGGCGCCTGCGGCTCCGGCCATGGACTTCTCCAGCCTCGAACGCCAGCTCAGCCAGATCACGGCGCAGATCGAATCGCTGCGCCAGCCGAGCGGTGTAGAAGACGCGATCGCGGCGCTGCGCGCCGATCTTGCCGACATCGCGCATGCGCTGAACGAAGCGCTGCCGCGCCGCGCGCTGGAAGGCCTGCAAGCCGACATGCATGCGCTTGCCGAGCGGATCGAGCGCAACTACGGCCGCGGCGACGCCTCGGCGCTGCAGGGCATCGAGCATCGCCTCAACGAGGTCTACGCGGCGCTTGACGCCATGACGCCGGCCGAAGGGCTTGCCGGCCTCGACCAGCGCGTGTCCGAACTCGCGCACAAGATCGACGGGATGACGCATGGCGCGTCCGACCCGGAGATGCTGCGCTACCTCGAAGCCGCAATCAACGAGTTGCGCGAGCTGTCGCACGGCGTGGCGTCGGCCGAAGGCGTCGCGGCACTGGCCGGCGACGTGCAGGCGCTCGGCGCGCGCATCGATCACATCGCGGCGACGACCGGCGCAGACGGTCTCGATTCGCTGGCGCAGCGCGTCCACGAACTCACCCACGCGCTCGACACCCGCGTCGAGACCATGGGCCCGATGCCGCAGAATCTCGCGGCGCTGGTCGAGACGCTGACCGAGAAGCTCAATGGCGCCGACAACGGGTCGCGCGACCCGGCCGCCTTCGCGCAGTTCGAACGGCGCATCATGGGCATCGCCGATCGCATCGAGACCGCGGACCAGCGTTCCGGCGATCTTTCCGCGATCGAGCGCGGCATCCAGCAGCTGACCTTGCAGGTGCGCGAGACGCGCGAGGAATCGGCCGCGACCGCGGAGCGGGTCGCTCGCGCCGTCATCTCCGACCTGCCGCGCGGCGACAGCGAAGCGGTGCGCCGCGACCTCGAAACGCTGCATACCAATCAGGCACAAAGCGACCAGCGCACGCAGGACACGCTCGAAGCCGTGCACGAGACGCTGGAACGCCTGGTCGAGCGGCTCGCCAGCGTCGAGACCAACATGCAGGCGCCAGCGCGCGAGCCGATGCGCAGACCCGAATCCGCCGTGCACCATGATGCCGCGCACCAGCCACGCGCGGCCGCGCCGGCCTTGCCGGAGCAGATCCTGTCCCCGCCGCCTTCGGCTGCCCCTGTGCGTCCGGCACCGTTTGTCCACGTCCAGCGCACCGAACGCCCGCCGATCGATCCCGATCTCCCGGCCGATACGCCGCTCGAGCCCGGTATCGGCGCCGCGCGCGGCCGTTCACCGGCCGAGCGGATCGCGGCCTCCGAGGCGGCCCTTGGACCTGCGCTCGGCCAACTCAAGCGCGAAGGCGAAGTCACCGGCAAGGCGAACTTCATCGCGGCCGCGCGTCGCGCCGCGCAGGCCGCCGCCAACGAAGGCGGTGCGGTGGAGGCCCCCAAGGTGGCCGAAGAGCATGCGGTCGAGGAAACGCCGACCAGCCTGATCGGCCGCTTCCTCGCCAATCGCCGCCGCGCGCTCACCGTCGGCGTCAGCGCACTGCTGGTGCTGTACGGCACGGTCCAGCTGATCGGCATGTTCGGCGGCTGGAGCGAAGCGCCGGAACCGCCGCGCAATTCGCCGAGCCAGACGCAGCCGGCCGAGCCACGCAAGCTGGCCGCCCCGGCTGCAACACCCACCGCGACGCCTGCCGCAACCGCGCCGGCTCCTGTCGCAGCCCCGACGCCCGCGGTCGCACCTGCGCCGGAACGCCATTCCTCAAGCCCGCCGCTGGTCGCGCCCACCCCGAACGCAAATCTGATCGCGCCGGCCTCGATCGCGGTCCCTGCGCCGAGCGAGCCCGCCCGTCCGGCCGCCGACGTGACCGGCTCGGTCAAGCAACAGCCCCCGCTCAACATCGCGGCGCTCGCCGCCAAGCCCGACGCCGCGCCGTCCAATGGGGCACTCGCCGACAAGCTCTCGACCGCGGTCGCGGGCCCGGCGCTGCGCGCCGCCGCCGTCTCCGGCAACCCGGCCGCCGAATACGAGATCGGCGTGCGCTATACGGAAGGGCGTGGGGCGCCGGCCGATCTGGAACTTGCAGCGCAATGGTTCGAGAGCGCGGCCGCTCACGGCCTCGCGCCCGCGCAATACCGCCTCGGCAGCCTTTATGAGAAGGGCCAGGGCGTGAAGAAGGACCTGAACAAGGCCCGCTCGCTCTATCTGCAGGCCGCCGACAAGGGCAACGCCAAGGCGATCCACAATCTCGCGGTGTTGTATGCGGAAGGCATTGACGGCAAGCCGGATTACGTCAACGCCTCGCAATGGTTCCGCAAGGCCGCGACCCGCGGCGTTGCCGACAGCCAGTACAATCTCGGCATCCTTTATGCCCGCGGCATCGGCGTCGACCAGAACCTCGCCGAATCCTACAAGTGGTTCGCGCTCGCGGCGCAGCAGGGCGACGCTGACGCCGCCAAGAAGCGTGACGACGTGGCCGGCCGGCTCGACCAGCAGTCGCTCGTCGCGGCGCGGCTTGCGGTGCAGACCTTCGCGCCCGACACGCCGCCGGACGAGGCGATGAACGTCAAGGCCCCGGCCGGCGGGTGGGACAAGGCGACGGCCGCGCCGCCGCCCAAGCCGGCCGCGACACCCCGCCGCAAACCGTCATAAGACCACCGCCCCGCCGCAGGCGCGCCTGTCACGCTTATGGCGACAATGCGACGGCGCGGCGCCCGCGCCGCAATCGCGCCATTCACAGAACCTTCATGACGGCTGCGCGTATCTTTGTGCGCAACGCCGCGAGAATCCGTTTAAGGTTCCTGCCGCATCGACAACGCCACGCGGGCCGGAAATGCCGGTCGTCGGCCCGGATGGCGCCAGAGCTTAAGGAATAACAGCAACGTCAGACCGGTTCTTACTGTTGCCGAACGTGCTCTGAAGCGACGAGCCCGCGTATCGGCGGATCCTGCTCGTGCAAATCTACCTGCCGATCGCCGAATTGCCCGTCAACGTGCTGCTGATCCTCTTCATGGGGCTCGCGGTCGGTGTGATCTCGGGCATGTTCGGGATCGGCGGCGGCTTCCTGATGACGCCGCTGTTGATCTTCATCGGCATCACGCCAGCCGTCGCGGTCGCGAGCGTCGCGAGCCACGTGGCGGCCTCCTCGTTCTCCGGCGCGATCTCGTACTGGCGCCGCCGCGCGCTCGATCCGGTGCTGGCCGCCATGCTGATCGCCGCCGGCCTCGTCGGCACCACGGCCGGCGTCATGCTGTTCACCCTGCTGCGAAAGCTCGGCCAGCTCGACCTGACGATTGCGGTCTCGTATTTGCTGCTCCTCGGCATCGTCGGCAGCATGATGGTGACCGAGAGCGTGCGCGCGATTGTGCGCGCGCGCGGCGGGCGTCCGGCCGAGATCCGCCGCCCCGGCAGCCATCTGTGGATCCACGGCCTGCCGCTGAAGATGCGCTTCAAGGTGTCGAAGATCTACGTGTCGGTGATCCCGATCTGGATCATCGGCTTCGTGATCGGTTTCATCGGCGCCGTGATGGGCATCGGCGGCGGGTTCATGCTGGTGCCGGCGCTGATCTATTTGATCCGCGTGCCGACCGGCGTGGTGATCGGCACCTCGATGGTGCTGACCCTGGTCACCATGGCCTACGCGACCGTGATCCATGCCGCGACCAATCATCTGGTCGACGCGCTGCTCGCGCTGATGCTGATGATCGGCGGCGTGATCGGCGCACAGTTCGGCGCGCGCGCCGGGGCACGCTTCAGCGGCGAGCAGTTGCGCCTCCTGCTCGGCATCCTGGTGCTCTCGGTCGGTCTGCGCTTCGCCTACGATCTCGTGGTGCCGCCGACCGAGCAGTTCACCATCCGCGCGACCGAGGAGCAGCAGCAGCGATGAGCACGCAGCGCATCGCGTTCGCCCTTGCGGCCGTTCTGGCCGGCGCCGCGCCCGCGTCCGCCGAACGCTTGGTCACGACGGTGTCGACCTCGCGGGTGCTGATCGCCTCGAACTTCACCGGCGCCGACGTGGTACTGTTCGGCTCGGTCGAGCGCGACGCGCAGACCGTGGCACGGCGCGGCGGCTACGACATCGTGGTGACGGTGAGCGGCCCGCGCGAGACCATCGTGACGTTCCGCAAGCAGCGCATCGCCGGCATCTGGGTCAATGCCGACTCGCGCACCTTCGTGCGGGTCCCGTCCTATCTCACCGTGCTGGCGAACCGCACCATCAACGACATCGCCGACATCAACACATTGCGCCGCACCCAGACCGGCCTCGCGCGCACCTTGCTGCCGCAGGAGATCGCCGGCGACATCGCGGACTCGATCCGTGAGGATCCGTTTCGGCTGGCGTTCCTGCGGCTGAAGCTGGAGCAGAAGCTCTACACCGAGCAGCAGAACGGCGTGACGTTCCTCACGCCGGCGCTGTTCCGCGCCGCGATCCCGATTCCCGACAACGCGCCGACCGGCTCCTATGAAGTCGACGTGAAGCTGTTCGCCGACGGTGTGCTGCTCGCACGCACGCAGACCGCTCTCGAAGTGGTCAAAGTGGGCTTCGAGCAGTTCGTCGCCAGCGCGGCGCGCGATCACGGCCTGCTTTACGGCATCGCGACCGCGCTGCTGGCATTGCTCACCGGCTGGTTCGCCAGCGTGGTGTTCCGGAAGGACTGAGCGGCCGGCTCACGTTACCTTGGCGCCGGAGAATTTCACCACCTTGCCCCACTTCTCGGTCTCGTCGGCGACGAGCTTGCCGAAGTCGGCGGCCGAGCCGGGCTGCATGATGGCGCCGAGTTCGAGGAAGCGCGCCTTGGTCTTCGGCTCGGCGAGAATCGCGTTGACCTCGCGGTTGAGCTTCTCGACGATCTCTGCGGGCGTGCCCTTGGGCGCGCCGAGGCCGTACCACGAGGTCGCCTCGTAGCCGGGCAGGAAATCGGCGACCGTCGGCAGGTCAGGCAGCATCTCGGAGCGGGCCGCCCCCGTCACGGCGAGCCCGCGCAGCTTGCCGCTCTTCACGTGCTCCATCGCGGTCGGGATGTTGTCGAACATCACCTGCACCTGGCCGCCGATCATGTCGGTCAGCGCGAGCGCGCCGCCGCGATACGGCACGTGGATCATGTTGACGCCGGTCATCATCTTGAACAGCTCGCCCGACATGTGGATGGTCGAGCCGTTGCCGGACGACGCCATGTTGAGCTTGCCGGGATTGGCCTTGGCGTAGGCGATCAGCTCCGGGATCGTTTTCACCGGCACGTCCGGATTAACCACAACGACGTTGGGGAAGCGAATGAGGCCCGCGACCGGCACGATGTCGCGCAGGAAGTTGTGGTTGAGCTTCTCGTACAGCGTCGCGTTGATGGCATTGGCCGGCGCCACCAGCAGGAGCGTGTAGCCATCCGGCGGCGCGTTGATCACCGCCTCGGTCGCGATATTGGTGCCGCCGCCCGGGCGGCTCTCGACGATGAAAGATTGCCCAAGCCGCTCGGTCAGCCACTGCGTGATCAGCCGCGCCGTGATATCGGCCGAACCACCCGGCGGGTAGCCGATAATCAGGCGCACCGCGCGCGACGGGTAGGCCTGCGCGGACGCGCCGCGCGCGAGGGCCGGCATAGCGACGGCGGCGCCAGCAAGGCGCAGAACGTTTCGGCGATTCAATCTCATGACAGCTCCCTTTGATCGGTCGCCGCCATTATGGCGCGGGCGCAATCAATCCGAAAGGCAGCGCGACGTCGCGAACGCATAAAGCCGGTTGTCGCCCAACATGTGCGCGGTGAACTTGCGCTCGCCGAACACGGCGCCGAACGCGCGGTCGCGGATATTCAGCCCGCCGGTGTAGGCGCCGAACGCCGGCATCACCAGCGCGCGGCCGTCGGTCGCAAAGCAGCGCCGGCTCACCGCACGTCCGCGCTGAACGACGCGCGCGACGGGATGCAGATGTCCGGCGATCTCGCCCTCCGGCGCATCGCTTGAGGGCTCATGGCGAAACTTCAGCTTGCCGAAGCTGAGCGTCGCGCCGAACGATCCGCCGATCCCCTCGGCCGGATCGGGGTCGTGGTTGCCGGTGATCCAGATCCAGTCGCGCCCGCGCTGCAGGGCGGTGAGCGAGGCATGGTCCGCAGCCGAAAGGCGCGCGTGGCCGCCGCGGTCGTGGAAGTTGTCGCCCAGCGTGATGACCGCGCGCGGCGCGTAATGTGCGATCAGCCGCGCGAGCCGCGCCAGTGTCTCGGTCGTGTCGTAGGGCGGCAGCAATTGGCCGCGCCGCGCGAAGCTCGAGCCTTTTTCTAGATGCAGGTCGGCGACGACGAGCAGGCTTTCCTCGGGCCAGTAGAGCGCACCGGCGCAATCGGCCGCAAGCGTTATGCCGCCGACGCGCACGCTCCCGTGGCCCGGGCGATCAGGGCGGAGCGAGGCGGAAGCGGAGGATGTCTGTGCCATTGTCGAGAATCAATTCGCCATCCTGCGTACGCCAGCGCGAAGCGCCAAGCAAAGCCTGAAGATATTTCGCCTCCAGTTCCGAGGGCGCGCAAGCCGCGCCCGTGTGGAACACATTGCCCCACACGATGCGCCTTCCCGGCAGGAACGTGATGTGGCCGCCCCAGCGGCTGCACAGCGAGGTGCCGCCGATGCGATGCCGGAACGTATGGTGACCCCTCACTTCGAGCGTCGCGATATTCGGCGCCTCCCGCACCATGAGCGACTGGCCGTTGAGCGACAACGCGAGAAACTTGCGGTCGATCGGAAATCCCGACGGATTGTACGGCAATTCCGGCCACGCGAGCCACATTCCGAACAGGAATACGCCGAGGAAGGCGCAAACCGCGCCGAAAATGCGCACGACCATCATCGCGCCGGGACGCGCAGACATAAGGTATTTGTCGCACGAGGTGGCAGGCCGGTTCGGCCGGCGTCATCAACTCATCGTTCACCATGAATTGTCGCGTGAAGAGGAGACCGCAGTGAGGCCCCCTCTCCCGGCGCGCTGCGCGCGCCACCCTCTCCCACAAGGGAAGAGGGGACACCGAGCGTGCGGCGTCGATGATACTTACTGGCTCGGCGCGCTGGCGTAGCCGAACATGAAGCTGTAGCCGGACCCGACGCTCTGGTCCGCCGCGCTCGACGCGTACGAGGCGTGGCATTGCACGCAGCTCGTGTTCGGCTGCTGCATGAAGGTCTCCAGCACGGCGTTGACCATCTGCGCCGTGTTGGGCATGCCCTGCGGCAGCGGCAGCTTGATCGGCACCGGCGTCTTGAGCACGACCGTGCGCGGCGACCATTGCACGTTGACCAGCTTGTAGTTCATCCACGGCGACTTGGTGACGTTGTTCTGCTTGTTGTACTCGCCGACGATCTTCCATGCGTCCTGGGTGGTCTGGTCCGCGGTCGGGTCGTTCGGGGTCTGCTGCACCACCTGGGTTGGCTTCGTCGCCTTGCTGTTGAGCGGACAGCCGGCACAGTTCGGATTGAAGAAGGTGTAGGTCTTTCCCGGCACCGGGCCGGTCGGCTGCGCCGGCGCGTTGTCGACATGCGCAAACGTCCCCCACAGCCCGATGCCGTTGTCGCCCCCGCCGGTAAAGACGTGCAGCCCGACGAGACCGACCGTCACCGGCTGCAGCAGCCCGGCAATATAGGCCCGCGTCATGTGGAAGCGGCCTGATGCGGTCTCGGTCGGCGTCAGGATCTTCCACGCCGCCTTCAGTTCGATCGAGCCGACCGGCAGCACGATGTTCTGCTTCTGGATGAAGGCGCCCTGATCCTTCGAATTGTAAAGCTTGTTCGACACGATGTAGTCGAACTGCATCTTGTTCATCGCGATCTCGTAGTAGACCGGCCGCCGCTGCTGGTCCCACAGCGTCCCGCCGAAGGCCTGCTCGATGCTGTCGAGGAAGGTCTTGTCGACGTTCGGTATCCGCGCAATCGCATTGACGGTGGTGCGCGAGATCTTGTTCTCGCGATCGAGCAGGCGCACCGCACCGGAGCCGATTTGCGACGAGAGGCTCGGCGCCAGCGCCTGCAGCGCGGCGCCCTGGTTCCATGGCAGCGGCGTCGCACCATTCGGCAGGAACACCTGCTCCACCGTCTTGAACGATTCCCACACCGTCGTGCCGGGGTTGCCGAATTTCGCCGTCGGGTTCGGCATGCCGCGCTGGTTCGCGATCACCGGCCAGTTGAGATAGAAGAAGGTCTGCCACAACGCGCAGTCCGCGCCGCGATTGTCGAAGTCGATCACGGTGAACTTCGCGACCGGCGCGACGGTGACCATCTGCGGCGGGCTGCCGCCGCAGGCGAAGCCCGGCGGCTTGGGCGGGGTTTGGGCGAGAGCCGGAGCGGCCGCGACGAGGGCGAGGGCGAGCGCGAGCGCGGCGCCGAATGCGCGTTGATGGGCCATGAGGTTTTACTCCCGAGGGGCGAAGCGAAATCGCGCTCCGATCTTATACAACCATAGCACGATTGACAATAATTACAATTTTTGACTGTTTGCGACTTTCAGCCCATCGCCTCCTTGATCAGCTCGGCCTCCGCTTCCGCCAGCAGCGCGTCCGACGCCTCGCCGTAAACCATCTCGCGGCCGATCTCGAGCATCACCGGCACCGCCAGCGGCGAGACGTGATCGAGCGGATTGTGCGTGATGCGTCCCTGTACCCGCGCCAGCATCCCGCTCACGCGCTTGATATCGAGCAGTCCCGATGCGGCGTCGGCGTAAGCGGCCCGCAGCAGCAGATGGTCCGGCTGGTGCTTGCGCAGCACGTCGTAGACGAGATCGGTCGAGATCGTCATCTGGCGGCGGCTCTTCTCCTCGCCCGGATAACGCCGCTCGATCAGCCCGGCTATGATCGCGCAATTGCGGAAGGTGCGCTTCATCAGCGCCGACTCGGCGAGCCAGGCCTCGAGGTCGTCGCCGAGCATGTCCTGGTCGAACAGCCTGTCGAGCGAAAGCTCGCCGCGCTCAACCGCGAACGCGACGTCGCGCAGGCCCCACACCGCGAGCGCGTACTCGTTCGCCACGAAGCCGAGCGGCCGCATGCGCGCGCGTTCGAGCCGCCGCGTCAGCAGCATGCCCAGTGTCTGGTGCGCGAGCCGCCCCTCGAACGGATAGCAGACGAGATAATATTTCGCCGCGCGCGGAAAGGTCTCGACCAGCAGTTCGCGCGTGCCCGGCAACCGCGAACGATACTCCTGCACCTCGAGCCACTCGCGCACCTGCTCGGGAAGCACGCGCCACTTGGAATGATCGGCGAGGATGTTGCGCACGCGGTCGGCCAGGTAAGTCGAGAGCGGAAACTTGCCGCCCTCGTAGGACGGTACCTTCGGGTCCTTGTCGTGCGCACGCGAGACGTAAACTTCGTCCTCGACGATCGCCTCGTATTTCAACACTTCGCCCGCGAACACGAAGGTGTCGCCCGGCGTCATCGTCTCGACGAAATATTCCTCGACCTGGCCGAGCAGCTTCCCGCCGCGCGGAATCATCTTTGAGGCGCGCGAGCGTACCAGACGGACTTTCATCATGTCGGCTTCCACGATGGTGCCGACGTTCATGCGGTACATCTGCGCGACGCGCGGATGCGCGATGCGCCACGCGCCGTCCTTGGTCTGCTTGATTTTGGCGAAGCGCTCGTAGGATTTCAGCGCGTAGCCGCCGGTCGCGACAAAATCGATCGTGGCATCGAAGTCGGCGCGCGAGAGGCCCGCATAAGGCGCCGCCGTCGTCACCTCCTTGTACAGCTCGTCGGCGAAGAACGGCACGCCGCAGGCGCAGCCGAGCACGTGCTGCGCCAGCACATCGAGCGCGCCGATGCGCAGCGGCGGCGTGTCCTGCTCATTTGCCGCCACCGCGTCGATCGCGGCGGAGCATTCCAGCACCTCGAAGCGATTGGCCGGCACCAGCACGTCTTTCGACGGCTCGTCCATGCGGTGGTTGGCGCGGCCGATCCGCTGCAGCAGGCGCGAGGCGCCTTTCGGCGCGCCGACGTTGATCACCAGATCGACGTCGCCCCAGTCGATCCCAAGATCGAGCGAGGAAGTGGCGACGACGGCACCCAAGCGGCCCTCGGCCATCGCCGCCTCGACTTTCCGGCGTTGGGCGACATCCAGGGAG
>DATEKY010000043.1:0-2135 GCA_035277225.1 Xanthobacteraceae bacterium | reverse complement strand
CCGGACTCGCGGACAACCCGTCCCCAATGCGCGACCTGGGATTTGATGAGACCCGCGAATTCGTCGGCGCTCCCGCCTGCCGGAGTGGCGCCGAGCTTGGCGAAGGTCTCGACCACCCGCGGCTTGCGAAGCGCCTTGTTCACCGCTTCGTTGAGGCGCGCCACGATGTCGGATGACGTGCCGCTCTTCACCGCGAAGCCGACGTAATCTTCCACGACGAGGTCGGCAAAGCCTTGCTCGACGACCGTTGCGACGGTCTTCAGGCCCTCGACCCGATCGGATGCCGTAACGCCGAGTGCCCGAAGCTTTCCCGTGGCAACGAGGTCGCCGGCCGAAACGGTCGCGAGGAAATCAAAATGGTTCGTGCCGTTGAGAAGGTCGCCGATGCGCTGCTGCGCCTGCTGATAGGGCACGTGCGTGGCCTGTGTTCCGGTCTGCAGCTTGAACATCTCGGCAATGAGGTGCGCAGGCGTGCCGAAGCCGGCCGACGAGAAATTGTATCGCCCGGGTTGCTGCTTGAGCAGAGCTACGAGCTGTGAAATCGACTGCGCCGGAACCGACGCGGATACGACGAGCGCGTTGTAGGATTTCGACAGCTTCACGGTCGGGATGAAGTCGACGTCGGGCCGCATCCCGAGGTTCGGCATCAAGGCAGGCACCGCCGTCGTCGGCACGCTCATCGGATAGATCGTGTAGCCGTCCGCAGGCTGCTTCAGCACCTCCGCCATGCCGATGGTTTGAAGCGCGCCCGGCCGGTTCTCGACGACCAGACGCCAGCCCTCGCCTTCGGACAGCTCGGCCGCGACGACGCGGCTGATGATGTCGGGCGGGGTGCCCGGCCCGGTCGGGACCACGATGCGAATGACATTCGAGGGATAGGTTTCCGCATGGCCTGTTGGAATGTCGAAACCGACCGACGCCAGCACGATCAAGGCGCTGTGGGCAACGCTGCGGATCGTGTTCATGTGAAGCGCTCCTTCGGCTTGAGGCGGCGCGAGCTTGTCCGCTCTTGCGATAGACGTTAAGTTCTATTTTCCTTTGGCTCTATGCCTTTTGGGAATACCGATGACTCAACGGCCGGAGCAGATCAGCCGCCGTCTGAAATTGCGCCAGTTGAATGCGCTCGTCGCGGTCGCCCAATGGGGCAGCATGGCGAAAGCCGCCGAGCACCTCGCGATCTCGCAACCGGTCGTATCGAAGGCGATCGCCGAGCTCGAACAGATCGTCGGCGTTCGTCTGTTCGATCGGGTGCCGCACGGCGTCGAGCCGACGCCGCATGGACGGGCGCTGCTGAAACGGAGCGCCGCCATCTTCGACGATCTCAGGACCAGCGTGAGCGAGCTTGAGTCCCTGTCCGATCCGACCGCCGGAGAGCTGCGGATCGGATGCGAGGAAAACCTGAGTACCGGATTGCTGCCGACGTTGATCGATCAACTGACGCGACGCCATCCGCGGCTTTTCTTCGACGTTGCCCTCGGCGATCCGTCGACGCTGCAGCAGCGTGACTTGCTCGGCCGCAGGGTCGAGCTGGCGATCATGCGGATCGCACCGGAGAATCTCGATCAGGACCTCGAAGCGACGGTCCTCTGTCACGACCGCATGTGGGTCGTTGCCGGCATGAGCAACCCGTGGGCGCGCCGGCGCAAATTTGTCCTGGCGGATCTGGTCAACGAACGGTGGTGCCTTCCGCCGCCGGATCATCCGGTCGGCGCACTGATCATCGACGCATTCAGCCGTATCGGCTTGAAGCCTCCACAGAGGAGCGTGACCGTCGGGTCGGCGCAATGCACGAGCAACCTGGTGGCGAAAGGGCAGTACCTCGGGGTTCACGGCAGACTGTTCCTGCATTTCATTCCGCCGAGCGTGCGGCTGAAAGTGCTGCCGGTTGAATTTCCGGTGGCCGCCCCGCCGATCAGCGTCATCACGCGCAGGGGCCGCACGCTGAGCCCGGTCGCCCGGCTTTTTCTCGACTTCGCGCGCCAGGTCATCAAGCCTTTGGCGCGCGAGCAATGACCCGCCCGACGTAAACGATCGTTACGCCGCTGCAGCGCCGGCCAGTTCGGTCAGATGCGCTTCGGCCGGAGCAAGCTCTCCGGCTTCCATTCGCCGGATCATCGCCGCCACAGCAGCGTGCT
>DATEKY010000042.1:0-5793 GCA_035277225.1 Xanthobacteraceae bacterium | reverse complement strand
TGATCGGGGGAAGCGCCGCACTGCCCGCCGTCGCGATCACGGTCAGGATCGCAACGGCGGCCACCGCCGCCGCGATGTTGAGCGCGACCGCATGGCGGGCCGGTCGCGCCGCGCCGGGCGCTTCGCCGTTGCGGTCTTTCGTCAAGGCGTAGCCGATCGCCATGAGCGGGAAGACCCCGTGCCAGAACATGTAGAGCCAGGCGGTGCTTTGCGCAGTGGCGCCGAGCAGGCCTTCGGGCGCGAACAGGCCCGGGAAGGTCAGCATGTGGACGATCGCCATCAGCGCCGTGAACAGGTAGCCGGCGGCGAGCCACAGCAGCGCGCGCGAGCGCTGCAAGCCGAATTGGGCGTAGAGCAGGACCGCCGTGATCAGGTCGTTGGTTGCGAGCGCGGACTGATAGGTCGGAATGAAACCGAGGACCGCGGGAAGCTGGATCTTGGCGAACGGAACGGCGATTACGAAGACGAGGGCCGACGTGGCGGCCACCGCAAGCGCCAGGCGGTAGTCGATCGGCCGTGCCGGCAATCGAGACAGGAAGCTTGCCGGCTGGTCCAGCGTCCGTGGCGGCATCACCCTCGTCCGTCAAAACGATACGTCCGCGGCTTGCACCGCGGACGCACGATCGGAAACACTGACTCCGGCGCTAAAGCGCGATGACTACGTCATCTCGCTTTAGGTTATTCGTGGAGCATGATCTCTTCCGAAAACCGGTGCCCACTTTTCGGGATCATGCTTTCAACGCGGCGCCAGGATCATGATCATCTGGCGGCCTTCGAAGCGCGGCTCCATCTCGACCTTGGCGATCTTGGTCACGTCTTCCTTGACGCGATTGAGCAGCCGCGTGCCGAGCTCCTGATGCGCCATTTCGCGCCCGCGGAAGCGCAGCGTCACCTTGACCTTGTCGCCTTCCTCGAAGAAGCGCTGCATCGCGCGCATTTTCACGTCGTAATCGTGATCGTCGATCATGGGCCGGTACTTCAGCTCCTTGACCTCGACGACCTTCTGCTTCTTGCGCGCCTCGGCGGCTTTCTTCTGTTCCTGGTATTTGTATTTGCCGTAGTCGAGGATCTTGACGATCGGCGGGGCCGCGTTGGGCGAAATCTCGACCAGGTCGAGCCCGGCCTCCTGCGCGCTCTGAAGCGCTTCGGCAATCGAAACGGTGCCGCGGTTGGCGCCGTCTTGCATGATCAAATGAACTTCGCGGCTGCGAATTTCCTCGTTGACGCGCGGACCGTCTTTGCGGGCCGGCTCTGGTGCTCTCATCGGGCGGCGAATGGCGACAAACTCCTCTGCTGTTGCAACGATCCGGCGGTGAGCCGAGCCTCCAGCGTGCCACTGGGCTGGGGCTGCGGCAAATCACGCGTCGGAGAGCGGAAGATCGGTATAAACGCCCCCTGAGTCAACGCCGGAAACCGTGGTTCTGCGCGGCTTTGCGGCGCATGGTTCGCAAACGATCAACCGCGCGGGCGCGTCACGTCGGCATAGAGCGCGAGCGTCGCCTGCTCGATGGTGGCGGCGTCGAAATGGCCCGCGACCCATTCGCGGCCGCGCCGGCCGATCGCCGAACGCGCGCTATCGCTCAATGAAAACAAGCGGATGAGCGCGGCGGCCAGCTCCGTGTCGTCGTCCGCCGGCACGCGCATTCCGGTCATGCGTTCCTCCGGAACCGCGGGCGGCGCAAGGACGATTTCGGGCCCGGCCGCGAGGTCGGAAACCACCACCGGCCGGGCCATCGCCTGCGCCTCGAGGATCGCGCGCTGCAGTCCTTCGGGCTGGACCGCAGCCGAGACCACCACCATCGCGGCCGCATAGGCCGCGGGCATGTCCTCGACCGCGCCGGCGAGCCGCACGACGTCGGCCGTCTCCGTCGCGCTCACGAGGTCCCATAGCTCGCCGGTATAGCGGGTGCGGCCCTGGTCTTCGCCGGCGAACACGCAGACGAAATCCTTCAGGCCGCGCTGCTTGAGCCGATGCACCGCCTTCACCGCCACATGATGGCCCTTGCGGCGCAGCATGCGGCCGACCACCAGAATGACCCTGGTGCCCGGCGCCACGCCCCAGGCGCGGCGGATCGCGTCGATCCGCTCCGCCGAAACCGCCGCCGGATCGAAGCGCGCGAGATCGACGCTCGCCGGCACCACGGCGATACGCTCGGAGGGAATGCGGTAGCGCTCCACGATCAGCTCGGCGAGCTGGTCCGACACCGCGACCACGCGCGCGCCGCGCACCATCACGCCGTTGTAGAGCCGCTTGAGCGCGTTCTGCTCGCGGAAACCCTTGTACCAGGTGGTCAGCAGCGGCACGCGCCGCGCGCGCGCCGCGAGGTAGCCGCTCCACGCCGCCGCGCGCCCGTGCGCGTGGATGACGTCGCAGCGCTTCTCGCGCACGATGCGCGAGAGCGCGAGCGCGCAGCGCAGCATGGTGACCGGATTGAAGCTCGCGACGTCGAGCCGGACGAATTCGGCGCCGCAGGCCGCGACCGCGTTTTCCAGCCGCCCGCCGTTCGACACCACGATCACGCGGTGCCCGTTGCGGCGCAGGATGTGCATCAGGTCGATCGCGCCGGCATCCGCCGCGCCGGCATGCAGCGTCGGCGCGACGATCAGCGCGGTGAGCGGGCGCGCGAACGCGACCACCTCGCCCGATGGCTTCGCCAATGTGTGTTCGATGCGATCCGCTCCGGGGTCGAGCGGCAACCTTGCAGTCGCGCGCGAATTCACGTCATCGACCTCATGTTCACGTGCCAGCCGCCTTCACCCCGAATCGGCCGACCGTGATCGCCCAACGTCCCCGCGCTTGGATAATCTGGATCGCCGCCAAGCGCAATCGCCGCTGTGGCGCTTCGCAACCTCGGCCACATCAGATCAATAAGTTGCCAAGTCGTGTGGAATTGTCGAAGCCGCCGCCTCTATACAGGCTTGATGTTAGCGGCCCGGATCACCTTGCCCCACTTCTCGGTTTCTTCCGCGATGAACTTGCCGAAGTCGGCGGCGGAACCGGGAAGGACCGTGTTACCCAGGTCGGCAAACCGTGCCTTGAGGTTGGCATCGGCGAGGCCCGCGTTGATTTCCTTGTTCAGCCTGTCGATGATCTCGGCGGGGGTGTTCCTGGGAGCGCCGATGCCAAACCACACGTTCGCCTCGTAGCCCGGCACGAAATCGCCCACTACCGGAAGATCCGGCAGCGCCTCCGAGCGCGTCGCGCCTGTGACCCCGAAAGCTCGCAGCCTGCGGGCCCTGATGTATTCGACCGAACTCGCCACCCCGGCAAAATAGATGTGCACCTGTCCACCGAGCAGGTCGGTGAGCGCTGGTCCCGCGCCGCGATATTGCACGTGCACCATATCCAGGCCGGCCATCATCTTGAACAACTCGCCAGCGAGATGAGGCGCGCTCCCGTTGCCGGCCGAGGCCATGGTGATCTTTCCGGGGTTGGCCTTGGCGTAGGCAATGAACTCCGGGACGGTCTTGGCCGGGACCGACGGATGCACGAGCATGACGAGAGGTTGGTGGGCGATGCTCGCGGTCGGCGCGATGTCGTGGAGAAAATTGAACTTGAGCTTGTCGTAGAGCGTCGCGTTGATCGCGTTGGCCGAACCGACGAGGAGAAGCGTATAGCCATCCGCCGGAGCGCGCACGACCGCCTCGGTCGCGATATTGCTGCCCGCACCGGGCCGATTGTCGATGATGAACTGCTGTCCCAACCGCTCCGACAGCCATTGACCCATGAGACGCGCAATGATGTCGTTCGAGCCGCCGGCGGCAAGGCCGACGACGATGCGCACGGGCCGCGCCGGATAAGGCTGCGCTCGTACCACTCGCGGCGCAAAGGGCAATGCGGCAGCGCCCGCGCCCAGATGCAAGAACGTGCGGCGGGCAAGCTTCATCGATCCCTCCCAAGAGTCGTCGCTAACGCCCTTCGAACAGGCTGGCGTAGAGATCGAGCGCGGACGCCGCGGTGCGTGTCGGCGTGAAGAACTGCGAGGCAAGCCGCCGCGCGCGCGTGCCGATCGCGTTGTAGGCCGAGGCTTCCGCCGCAAGCGCCGCCGCGAGCGCGCGCGCAAAGCTCACCGGGTCGTCCGGTTCGGCGAGCCAGCCGGTACGCTGTTCCTCGCGCACGTTCGGCGGCGCCAGCACGAACTCCGGAATCGCCCCGACATTGGCGGCGATCACCGGACGCCCCATCGCCATCGCCTCCGCGGCGGCGAGCGGGAACGCCGGCGGCGCGATCTGCGGCACCGCGACGAAATCGGTCGCCAGATAGGCGCCCGCCATGTCGGGGCAGCTTCCGATCTGGCGGATCAGGTGCGCGACGCCGTGCGCCTCGGCCTGCTCGGCGATCTTCTTGGCGTAATCGAAGTGTCCGCGGTTGTCGCCCGCGAGCACGAACGTGACGCCGCGCAGGCCGCCATTGGTGAGGATGCGCGCGGCCTCGACCAGCATCAGCTGGCCCTTGGCCGGATCGATGCGGCCCGGCACCAGCACGATGCGCTGGCCGCGGCCGATCTTCCAGCCGCGGCGCAACACCATCGCGCGTTCCGGACTGACGGCGGGCGGATCGAACCGGGTATCGACGCGGCGCGGAATGATCGCGAGTTTTTCACGCGGTACCTGATGGCGCGTCGCCACCCGATCGGCGACGTAATGCGACGGCACGATGATGCGGTCGCCGGCATTGAGCGCGCGCGAATAGGATTTGTCGCGCGAGGGATTGTGCAGATCGGCCGAGGCATGGCTGTGCACCACCCATACGCCGTTGCGCTTCTTCAGCGCCGAGGCGCTGCGCGATGCGCCGATGCCGAGCGCGTGGATGAGGTCGACCCGCTCGGTCAGCACCAGGTTGGCGAGCGTACGCGCGTTGCGCGACGCGGTCAGCGGATTGGCGCCGTCGGTGACGAGGCGCACCCACTCGCCGCCGAGCCCTTGAAGCTCGCTGTTGAGCGGCCCGTCCTCGGAGGCGACGATCACGCGTGCCCCGGAGCGCAACAGCGCGACCGCGACGTCGACTGCGGCGCGTGCGGCCGGCGTCTCGATCAGCGCGGGCAGGATCTGCAGCACGGTCGCGCCGGGCAGGCCGCGCAGCGCCGTTCGGCGCGCGGGCGCGTCCATCACAGCCATGACAGCCCCCGATTGGCCATGGGCCCCCTTGCGCTTCGCCGCGCGTTGCGGCGAAACACGGTCAGGCGCGAGACGGCGCTTGACGCAGTGAGGAGCGGCACTGTCATTCCCCCGTCGCCCCGCTCACAACCCGTAAGGCAAATCCGCCTCAGGATCCGGCCGGACCAGATTATGACGCATTCTAGCCTGAGTTTTCTCAATTTAGGAACGGCTTCCGCCGCCCGCGCAATCGCGGTCCGCCGCGACCCCGGCGCGAACCCTGGCCTGTTCTGGCTCGGCGGCTTCAAGTCCGACATGACGGGCACCAAGGCGCAGGCGCTGAGCGACTGGGCGCGGCAGCAGGGGCGGGCCTGCGTGCGCTTCGATTATTCCGGCCACGGCGAATCCAGCGGCGATTTCGCCGACGGCACGATCGGGCGCTGGCTCGAGGAGAGCCTTGCGGTGTTCGAGGCGCATTGCACCGGTCCCCAGGTCGCGATCGGGTCCTCGATGGGCGGCTGGATCGCGCTCCTGCTGGCGCGCGAATTGCGCCGCCGCAAGGCCGAGGGCAGGCCGCAGCCCGCGAGCCTCGCCGGGCTGGTGCTGATTGCGCCCGCGGTCGATTTCACCGAGGCGCTGATGTGGCAGGGGTTCCCGGCACGAGTGAAGCGCGAGATCGAAGAGAAGGGCGTGTGG
>DATEKY010000041.1:0-3081 GCA_035277225.1 Xanthobacteraceae bacterium | reverse complement strand
TTGCCCTCAGCGTGCCAACCTGCACCTCGAGCCGATCGGCCGCATTACCGATCCCAATCGCTGCCGTGAGCGTCGCCGCACCGCCGGTATTGATGATGCTCGCCGCCGTGCCGCCGTCGGCGTCGGTGATCGCGCCCGCCGCGGCGGTGAGCGTGATGAGACCGCCCTGGCTCAGCACCGAACCGTTGTTGAGGCCGATGTTCCCGGTGGTCGACGTCAGCGCGACGGTGCCGAGCGTGTTCGCGGCACCGGTCTGCTTCAGCGCCCCCAACGTGAGCCCGTTGGACTCCACGATGTTGATGTTTCCGGTCGCGCCGGTGTTCTGCGCATCGAGCGTCAGCGCCGAGGTGAACACCGCGCCGGCGCCGCCGGCCGAGCCGATGCCGGTCGCCGCGCTCAGGACCATCTGCTGAGCTGTGAGCGTCCCCGCGGTATGGGTGATCGCCCCCGTGGTGCCATTGAGGTCCGCCCTGATTTCCAGGCTCTGCGTCACGGTCACGTTCGCGCCGAGCGCGATGCCGCCGGTGTTGTTCCAAAGTCTTATGTTCTGCGCCGTGGCCGGATTGATGTCGGCGGAGACCGTGATGGCGCCGGTGTGGGCGCCGTCGCCGATGATGATGGCGCCCGCGTTCAGCAGATCGAGTTCGGCGTCGGTGATACCGAGCTTGCCCGCGGTGTCCGTGCCGACGTCGATCTCGCGCGACGCGGTGTGCGAGGTCAGTCCGGCGGTGCCGCCGCCGTTGCCGACGCTCACGGTGTCGGCAAGGGCGATGTCGTCCGCCCTCAGGGTTACGCCGGTGATTCCGCCGATGATATGCGAGCCCGACGCGAGCGTGATGATGCCGCCGCCTTGCGCCTCAACCAGCACGGAGCCGGTCGTCTGGATGGTCGCCGACCCAGAGGCGCCGCCGATTGCGACGTCGGAGCCGCTCAGGCTCTTCAGCGAAATGAAGCCCGAAGCGCTCGCGCCGCCGATCGTGACGGTGCCGCCCGGCGGCAAGCTGTTGCCGATCGAGTCCACGTTCAGCGCGATGCCCTCGCTGCCCGGGCCGGACCCGGCGCCCGTGCCGGTCAGCGAGATCGCCCCGCCTCCGGTGCTGATGATGCTCGCGTCATCCGTCAGGCGGATACCCTGCCCCACGCCGCCGCCGGCACCCGCCTTGCCGGTGATCGTGATCGCGCCGTTCACCGCGCTCACAACCGCCTGGGCGCTGATGAGAACGCCGTGATCGTCGTTACCGGTGCTGTCTCCGCCGGTGCCCGTGATCGTGATCGTGCCGGTTCCGGTCGTGCGAACCTGCGTTGCCGCGGCGCTGCCGATCAGCACGCCGTAGCAGTCGAACTGGCCGGCGCCGCCGACGCCGATGAGCGTGATTGCTCCACCCGCAGCGTTGATGTCCGAGCCCTCTTGAATGATGATTCCGCGGCTCGCCAGACCGCCGGCGAAACCGTGGCCGGCCATCGAGATCGCACCGCCGCCGGAATTGAGCGTCGACGACCGGATGAAAATGCCGGTGGAAGAGACCGAGCCGGTGCCCGATCCGGTCGCGAATGTCGTCGCGTCGCCGACCGTACCCGCGAGCGTCGTGTCCCGGCCGCCGAAGGAGATGTTGCCGCCATTCGTGCTCAGCGTGACGCTGGCGGCTACGGCAAAGCCGAGGTAGATGCCGCCGCGACTGGTCGTGCTCGCGTCGCTGTCGGCATTCACCACGATGTTGAGCTTATCGGTGCCGAGCGTCCCACCCGACTGCTGGATGGTCACGCCGCCGTCGATAAAGATGTCGTCTTCGGCGTTCAGCCGCAGCGTCGCTATACCGGTGCCCGTCTTGGTGATCGTCTCGTTGCCCGCAACGATTATGTCGCCAGCCTGGGTGCCGGTGGCATCAATCGTTCGGATATCGACGCTTGTGCCGGCGTTGAGCAGCGTCTCGACCTGGTCGATGTCGGCGATCGCGTTGTCCGCCGTCGGCGTGAAGACGCCGCCGGCAAATGCCCCGTTCGACGAATTGTTGGCCGGCGAAGGCGCGACTCGCTGAAGCGTGACGTTCCGTGCCATCTGACTCTCTCCCCTCACCGTGCGGCCGACGTGGGCCAGCGCGCGTGCCGTGCCTTCGAAGCCGGGCAGTTTTCTCGCGGGGGTCCGCTGAACGCGCGCGCGCTCCGCTGTGCCCTTTGCGGACGCGGTTACATTCCCCCACCCGGGACGCGCGTTAACCGTGCGTCAAGCGAGTTTGGTCCGGCAGAGATTCAGAGTCGAGAATTTTTGCGCACGGAACCGCAATCCAGACTGGTGCCGGAACTTTTAGGCGCCGAAGCGCAATCACCGGACGCAAACAAATCGGCACGCATCCACCGCATGCGCGCGACGCAGCAAGTTGGCGTGAAAATCCGCTACGTCAGATTCCCGCAGAACCTCTGGATGCGCCGGCACGCCTCTTCGAGGTCTTCGGTCTTGGTCGCGTACGAGATGCGGAACGCGGGCCCGACGCCGAACGCCGAGCCCTGCACCACCGCCACGCCCTCGGCTTCAAGCAGCTCGGTGACGAAGTCCTCGTCGTTGGCGAGCTTCTTGCCGGTCGGCGCAGTCTTGCCGATCGCGCCATCGCACGACGGATAGACGTAGAACGCGCCTTCCGGGCGCGGGCACTGAATGCCCTTGGCCTGGTTGAGCATCGAGACGCACAGGTCGCGGCGCTCCTTGAACACCTTGTTGTGCTTCGGGATGAAATCCTGCGTGCCGTCGAGCGCCTCGACCGCGGCCCATTGCGACACCGCCGCGGGGTTCGAGGTCGACTGCGACTGCAGCATCGCCATCGCCTTGATCAGCTTCTCGTCGCCGCCGGCGTAACCGATGCGCCAGCCGGTCATGCAGTAGGCCTTCGAGGTGCCGTTGATGGTCAGCGTGCGCGGATAGAGTTCAGGCTCGACCTGCGCCGGCGAGAAGAACTAGAAGTCGTCGTAGACAAGATGCTCGTACATGTCGTCGGTCATCACGTGGACCTGCGGATGGCGCAGCAGCACGTCGGTGATCGCCTTCAGCTCGGCCTTGGTATAGGCGGCGCCGGTCGGGTTCGATGGCGA
>DATEKY010000040.1:0-2754 GCA_035277225.1 Xanthobacteraceae bacterium | reverse complement strand
AAGGATTGCTGCGGCACGCCGCGATTGAGCGACATGTGCGAGTGGGTGCACAGCCAGGTGCCATCCTGCTTGTGAAACACCATCGTGGCGCGGCCGGGACGATCGAAGGCCGTCCCGTCCTGCGCGTAGCCGGTGCTGGTCCACGAGACGACCACGGTCGCCATCGTGTGGTCGGCGGAGGCGAGCACGCGCGCCGTATTGGTGTCGAAGCGGAAGTCCGACGTCTTCGGCCAGACATTGTCCCACTGCGTCGCCTGCCAGGTGGCGAGGCCGGAGATGATGTCGCGATGCGTGCCGAAGGCGAGAATGTCGGGATGAAACAGCGGCCGCGCGGCGGCGTAATCGACCTCGCGCACGTAACCGGAAAAACGCTCGAGCCACGCCACGAAGAAAGCGCGCGTCGCGGCGTCGGCTTCGGGCAAGGAGGGCATGGACAAACTCGCCGTTGTGCGCGGCTCGCTTAAGCGCGCTCTTCCCAGATCATTGCCAGATGGAGGATCGTGTCCACGGCCTTTTGCATGTCCTGCACGCTGACCCACTCGGTCTTCGAGTGGAACGCATGCTCGCCGGCGAAGATGTTCGGGCAGGGCAGGCCCATGAACGACAGGCGCGAGCCGTCGGTGCCGCCCCGGATGCTGGTCCGCTGCGGCGCCAGGCCGGCGCGGCGGATCGCCTCGAGCGCGTGTGCGGTGACCTGCGGGTGCTGGTCGAGCACCTTCTTCATGTTGCGGTACTGCGGCGTGATCTTGAGATCGTAGGAGGAGCCGGCAAACTCCCGCATCACCTCGGCGACCGTCGCCTCGAGCAGCGCTTCCCGGTCCGCGAGGCCCTGCTCGTCGAAAGCGCGCACGATGAAGCTGATCCGCGCCTCCTCGATGGTGCCCTGCATGTCGGTCGGATGGAGGAATCCTTCGCGCTCCTCGGTCGTCTCGGGCGAGCCGGCGGCGCGGGGAAGCCGCTCGATGACGCGCGCCGCGATCTTGAGCGCGCTCTCCATCCGCCCTTTGGCGAAGCCCGGATGCGCGCTGACGCCGCGCACCGTCAGCACGGCGCCGTCGGCCGAGAACGTTTCGTCCTCGAGATGGCCCGCCGTTTCGCCGTCGATGGTGTAGGCGAAATCCGCGCCGAGCTTGTTCAGGTCGACATGATCGACGCCGCGCCCGATCTCCTCGTCCGGCGTGAACAGGATCTTCAGCGTGCCGTGCCGGATCGCGGGATCGCGGGCGAGGATCGCCACCGCATCCATGATCTCGGCGACGCCCGCCTTGTTGTCGGCGCCGAGCAGCGTCGTGCCGTCGCTGGTGACGATGTCGTTGCCGATCTGGTCCTTGAGCGCCGGATTGTCGGCGACGCGGATGACCTGGGTCGAATCGCCCGGCAGCACAATGTCGCCGCCGCGGTAGTTGCGCACGATCTGCGGCTTGACGTCCTTGCCGCTGCAGTCGGGCGAGGTGTCCATGTGGGCGCAGAGGCAGACGACCGGCACCTGCTTGTCGCTGTTGGCCGGGACGGTCGCGTAGACGTAGCCATGCGGATCGAGGTGCGCGTCGTCGATTCCGAGCGCGCGCAGTTCCTGCACCAGCAGCCGCCCGAGGTCCTTCTGCTTCTCGGTCGACGGAAAGGTGCTGGAGCCGGGTGACGACTGGGTGTCGATCACCACGTAGCGCAGGAAGCGCTCGGTCACGGTGTAGGAGATTTTGGTCGGGAGCATGGGAGCGCCTGATGGCGAGTGGTGAATGGTGAATGGTGAGCAGCAAGTCACCAGCGTTGCTATTCGCCACTCACCATTCACCATTCTCCCAAAAATGAAGGCTGCCCGTCATGTCCCCTTAAAGGATGACGGACAGCCTTTCAGTCCGGCAAGCCGGATCTCCTGAGCGCGATTAGACGGCTTCCTTGAGTTCCTTCGCGGCGCGGAACGCCACCTTCTTGCTCGCCTTGATCTTGATCGGTTCGCCGGTCGCCGGGTTGCGGCCCATGCGGGCGGCGCGCTTGCGGACCTGCAGGATGCCGAGCCCGCCGATGCGGATGCGGTCGCCCTTCTTGAGGTGCTTCACAACGAGCTCGACCATGTTGCCGAGGATCGCCTCGGCCTGCTTCTTCGAAAGCTCGTGGCTCTCGGCAACGTTGGCCGAGAGGTGCTTCAGGGTAACGGTGGGAGCAGTCGTCTTGGCCGCCATTGGTAACGTCTCCTTCTGGTCAGTACTGTGTGGAACACGCAAGTTATGCCCGTCCCATAAGCGATTCTCGCTACCCTGACTACGTGGAAATGCAATAAGACGGAAATAGGACAGGCAACTTGTTACGAATCGACGGGCAATTCCGGCCGCTCTTGACTTGGCCGGGCACCGGTCGTATCTCAGCGCTCCCGCAAGAAAGCCTTGAAATAACGGCTTTTCCGGGGGCGTAGCTCAGTTGGTTAGAGCGTCGGCCTGTCACGCCGAAGGTCGCGGGTTCGAGCCCCGTCGCTCCCGCCATTGCGGCGCAGGGGTTCCTGCGCGCCTTGGCGCTCGCGTTGGCTTATGACGGCCGCTCGGGGGCGAGAGGCAAGATGATCCGCGCCGAAACGGTCTTCACGCTGGAAGTCGCCGGCCAGGCTGTGCTGATGTTTCAGGCCATGACGTCGCAAGAAGCGAAAGCCCTGCCGCGCGAGCAATGGATCAGAGATGACCTTCGCAGCGCGCATTCCAACGGCGCGCCGATTTGGGACGGCAAGGGGAAGCTCAGTGTTCGGCGAGCAACCCCCGATGAAGC
>DATEKY010000039.1:0-4919 GCA_035277225.1 Xanthobacteraceae bacterium | reverse complement strand
CCTTCATTGCAACGGCACGCTCGAGGAGATGCGCGCCGTCGCGGACGTCGTGCCGCCGCTGTCGGGAGAAGCGGCGCGGCGCGCCGATGCGGCGCTGGCGGCGCGGCGCAAGCCTGCAGCGTTCGACGTCGCCGCGGCGCGCGAACAGTTCGCCGGGATCATGGCAAGCGCATGATCCCGAAAAGTGGAAACCGGTTTTCGGACCAGATCATGCGCAAACTGAAGTACGCATAAAATGGCCGATGATTTCGAAACCGCATTGTCGCCCGATCTCGCCTCCGACGAGCAGGCGCTGATCGTCGACGTCGAGGGCTTCGAGGGCCCGCTCGATCTGCTGCTGACGCTCGCGCGCCAGCAGAAGGTGGACCTCGCGAAGATCTCGATCCTGGCGCTCGCCGACCAGTACCTCGCCTTCATCGAGGAGGCGCGCCGGATCCGTCTCGAGCTCGCGGCCGATTATCTCGTGATGGCGGCGTGGCTCGCCTACCTGAAATCGCGCCTGCTGATCCCGGTCGCCGACGGCGATCTCGGCCCGAGCGCCGAGGACATGGCGACCGCGCTCGCGCTGCGGCTGCGCCGGCTCGAAGCGATCCGCAACGCCGCCGACCAGTTGACCGGCCGCGCGCAGCTCGGCCGCGACGTGTTCGGCCGCGGCGCGCCGGAGCCGATCGCCGACATCAAGCGTCCGGAATGGACCGCGACGCTCTACGACCTGCTCACCGCCTACGCGGTGCAGCGCCAGAAGAACGCGCTCGCGCGCGTGCGCTTCGCGCCGCGCAACGTCTGGTCGCTCGCCGAGGCGCGCGAGGCGCTGGAACGGCTGGTCGGCGTGTCGCACGACTGGGGCCGGCTCGACGAATACCTGATCTCGTATCTGGTCGAGCCGTCGATGCGCGCGACTGTGCTCGCGTCGAGCTTCGCCTCGGTGCTGGAAATGGTGCGCGAGGGGGTGATCGAGGTGCAGCAGGGCGACGCGTTCGCGCCGATCTTTCTGCGCAAGCGCGCGGATACTGCGTCAACGCCGGCGGCGTAACGGCCGGTTGGACTGAAGGAGTGCAGAACGTGATGGGTTTGCCGAAACCGCACATCGTCGGCCAGGAACTGATCGAAGAGCCGGCAGAGGAGTTGAGCGGCGACGAGACGATGCCCGAGCAGCGGCCGGAAGAGTTGCGTCTGATCGAGGCGCTGTTGTTCGCGGCGGGTGAGCCGCTCGACAACAAGACACTGCGTGAACGCCTGCCCGAGGGCGTCGATATCGAAAGCGCGATGCGCCGCCTGCAGGCCGAATACGCGCCGCGCGGCGTCAACCTGGTGCGCGTCGCCGGCAAATGGATGTTCCGCACCGCCAACGATCTCGCCTGGCTGCTCGCGCGCGACACGGTCGAACCGAAGAAGCTGTCGCGCGCGGCCAACGAGACGCTCGCCATCATCGCCTATCACCAGCCGGTGACGCGCGCCGAGATCGAGGACATCCGCGGCGTGTCGGTGTCGAAGGGCACGGTCGACGTGCTGCTCGAAACCGGCTGGATCCGCCCGCGCGGACGGCGCAAGGCGCCGGGCCGCCCGCTCACCTTCGGCACCACCGAGGCGTTCCTGTCGCATTTCGGCCTCGAGGCGATCGGCGACCTGCCGGGGCTCGACGAGCTGAAGGGCACCGGCCTGCTCGACGGCCGCCTGCCGGCGGGCTTCCAGGTGCCGCTGCCGTCCGACGACGCGACGCTGCGCGAGGACGAGGACCCGCTCGAGCCGGGCGATCTCGATCTCACCCTCGCACCGCGGCCGACGCCAGAGGAGTAGATGCGCGCCCGCACGCCCGCCACGATCGCGGCGCGGCTGACCTATCGGGGCGTGACGCATCGCTACGGCGCGACGCCCGCGGTTTCGAACTTTTCCCTCGACATCGCGCCGGGCGAGATCGTCTCGCTGGTCGGGCCGTCCGGCTGCGGCAAGACGACGCTGCTGCGGCTTGCCGCCGGCGTCGAGCGTCCGAGCGCGGGATCGATCCTGATCAACGACCGAGAAGTCGCGGGCGGCAGTTTCGAGCCGCCGGAGCGGCGCGGCGTCGGGCTGATGTTCCAGGACTTCGCGCTGTTCCCGCATCTGTCCAACCTCGCCAACGTGATGTTCGGGCTGAAGTCGATGCCGAACGCCGAGGCCGAGCGCGAGGCGCGCGCCGCGCTCGACCGCGTCGGTCTTGCCAGATATGCCGAGCTCTATCCGCACATGCTCTCGGGCGGCGAGCAGCAGCGCGTCGCACTCGCGCGCGCGGTCGCGCCGCGCCCGAGTGTGCTGCTGATGGACGAGCCGTTCTCCGGACTCGACCGCCGGCTGCGCGATCAGGTGCGCGAGGAGATCCTCCACGTGCTGCGCGAAAGTCGCGTCACATGCGTGATCGTCACGCATGACGCCGAGGAGGCGATGCTGCTGGCGGACCGCATCGCGCTGATGCGTACCGGGCGCCTGGTGCAGGAAGGCGAGCCGCGCGCCCTCTATCGCGAGCCGGTCGACCTGTTCGCGGCGCGGCTGTTCTGCGAGCTGAACGAGATTCCCGCCGTCGTGCACGACGGCGTCGCGGTTTCGCCCGCCGGGCGCTTCCCGGCGCCGAACCTTGCGGAAGGCAGCGACGCCGTGGTGGCGATCCGCCCGCAGGGGATTTCGCTGCGGCCCACCGGCACCGGGCTCGCCGGGCGGCTCGAATCGCGCCGTTTTCTCGGCGAGGTGGAGCAAATTACCCTGACGGTTAACGGCATTGCGGAACCCCTGATGGCGCGCGTGCGCGAGCGGGTTTACCTGCCCCCGCGAAGCGAGGTCGGCGTCGCTATAGACCCGGCGGAAGTCCTTGTTTTTGCCGCGCCCTGAGCCTAGGTTCTGCGCCGAAAAAGAGGGGTCGGCACGTCCCCTGGAGGATTTCCTATGGGTTCCCTTAGCATCTGGCACTGGATCATCGTCATCGCGGTGGTGTTGCTGCTGTTCGGGCGCGGCAAGATTTCCGAGCTGATGGGCGACGTCGCCCAAGGCATCAAGGCCTTCAAGAAGGGCATGTCGGAGGACGAGGTCGCCAAGACCGATCCGGCCAAGCCGGACGTGAAGGTGATCGACAACGACAATGCCGGGACGGCGATGAAGGCGCGCTCCGACACCGAGAAGCGCGTCGAGGGCTCGGCGGTCTGATCGCCGTCCGGCAGCCGTCCGCGCGGTCTGTTTTGAGGGGCGCTCGCGGTCACACGCGGCGCCCCGACTAGTTGGAAAGCCCATGTTCGATATCTCGTGGGGCAAGCTCGTCATCATCGGCGTGGTCGCACTTCTGGTGATCGGCCCGAAGGAGCTGCCCGCCGTGCTGCGCCAGCTCGGGCAGTGGATGACCCGGATCCGCCGCATGGCGGCGGAGTTCCAGGGCCAGTTCAACGAGGCGATGCGCGAAGCCGAGATGGCCGACCTGAAGAAGACGTTCGACGAGACGACGTCGAGCGTGACCTCGGCGCTCGACACCTCGAGCTTCAAGACCGACATGGAGAAGCTGATCCAGGATCCGATGCAATCGGACTCTGCGGCCGCGACCTCCACGCCCGCGACGCCGCCCTCGGATCCGGCAGCGCCGGTCGCCCAGCCTGCGACCTCGACGCCCGAGGCGACGCCGCCGACCGATCCGGTCGCGCTCGGCACTGCGCCGGTCGCGCCGGTCACCTCGGCGCCGATGCCTGAACTGCCGCCGCTGCCCGAGCTGCCGCCGCTGCCGCAGAGCAAGGATTTCGCCGACGCCGCGCCGGCACCATCTTCACCTGAGTCTGCTTCCGCTCCGAAAGAGAGCAAGCCGGCATGAGGACCGAAGAGGACGAGAAGGAGATCGAGGCGACCAAGGCTCCGCTGATGGAGCACCTGATCGAGCTGCGTCAGCGGCTGATCTGGGCGCTCGTCGCGTTCGGCATCACATTCCTGTTCTGCTTCTTCCTCGCGAGCCGCATCTACAACCTGCTGATCTTTCCGTTCGAGTGGGTCGCGGGCTCGGACCAGACGCGCTTCATTTACACGGCGCTGCTGGAGTATTTCTGGACCCAGTTGAAGCTCGCGATGTTCGGCGCGGCGTTCCTGTCCTTTCCGATCGTCGCCACGCAGATCTACAAGTTCGTTGCGCCCGGGCTTTACCGCCACGAGCGGCGCGCCTTCGCGCCCTATCTGGTCGCGACGCCGATCTTCTTCACGCTCGGCGCGACGGTCGTCTATTTCATCGTGATGCCGCTGATCGTGCGTTTCTCGCTCGGCATGCAGCAGCTTGGCGGCGCCGGACAAGCAAAGATCGAGCTGTTGCCGAAGGTCGGCGAATATCTCGACCTGATGATGTGGCTGGTGCTCGCCTTCGGCGTCGCGTTCCAGTTGCCTGTCATCCTCACGCTGCTCGGACGCGTCGGCATACTGACGTCGGAGACGCTCAAGACCAAGCGGCGCTATTTCATCGTCGGCGCCTTCGTGATCGCCGCGGTTTTGACCCCGCCGGACGTGATCAGCCAGCTCTCGCTCGCCGTGCCACTGATGATCCTGTACGAGGGCTCGATCTGGTCGGTTGCCTTCGTCGAGAAGAAGGCGGCCGCCGAGGCTGCCGCGAAGGCTGCGGCGGTGAACGCCGCGCCGCCCAAGGCGGCGGAGTAGGGTGACGATCGGGCGACAAGCGCGGTCACCCTCTCCCCTTGAGGGAGAGGGTGGCGAGCGCAGCGAGCCGGGTGAGGGGTCCTTGCCTGTCTCGTCGAACCCCTCACCCCGCCCCTTCGGGGCGACCCTCTCCCTCAAGGGGAGAGGGTAGACCGCGCTCGCGGCGACACGATTCCCGTCACCGAAAGCGCTATAACAAGCTTGATTCCGCCAACGAGCCCGGCCCATGCACGACATCAAATGGATTCGCGACAACCCCGAGGCGTTCGATCGCG
>DATEKY010000038.1:0-4264 GCA_035277225.1 Xanthobacteraceae bacterium | reverse complement strand
TCGAGCCCCGACAGCTGGATCATCCGCTCGGCGAGCGCCATGATCCGCACCGGCTGGCCCATGTTGAGCACGTAGACCGACACGTCGGCGCGCTCCGGGCCGAGCGCGTGGCTCGCCGCCGTGACGACGAGATCGCAGGCTTCGCGGATGGTCATGAAGTAGCGCACCATGTCGGGATGGGTGACCGTCACCGGCCCGCCCGCCTCGATCTGCTGCTTGAACTTCGGCACCACCGAACCGTTCGACGCCAGTACGTTGCCGAAGCGCACGGCAATCAGCCGCATCGCGGGCCGCAGATGCGCGCGGCGCGCAAAGTCGGCGTCGAGCGCCTGGCAATACATCTCGGCGAAGCGCTTGGTCGCGCCGAGTACGGACACCGGCTCGATCGCCTTGTCGGTGGAGATCATCACCATCGCGGTCGCACCGGCTGCCGCGGCGGCGTCCGCGACATTGACCGAGCCGAACACGTTGGTCTTGATCCCCTCGCCCCAGTCGCGTTCGAGCAGCGGCACGTGCTTGAGCGCGGCCGCGTGGAAGACGATGTCGGGCTTGAACTCGGCGAGCACGGCGAAAATGCGCTCGCGGTCGCGCACGTCGGCGATGCGGCTGTCGATCGCGGCGCCGGTCCCCTTGGCCTTCAGCGCCTCGACTACGGCGTGCAGCGCCACTTCAGAGTGCTCCACCACCATCAGCCGTGCGGCGCCGAACGCGATGACGCGGTCGCAGATTTCCGAGCCGATCGACCCGCCGCCGCCGGTGACGATCACGGACCGGCCGCGGATGAAATGTTCGAGCCGCTGGTAGTCGATCTTCACGCTCGGCCGCAGCAGCAGGTCCTCGACCGCGACCGGTGCGAGTTGCAGCGCTTCGCCGCCGTCGTCGAGCGTCGGCATCCGGTTGGTCTGCAGCCCGAGCCGCCGGGCGCGCATCAGGATGGTTTCCGGCGCGACCTCGGGAACCAGCGCCGATGCGGTGAAGATCAGTCGCGCGACACGCGTCCCGGTCGCCTCGGCGTCGCGCACGATCTGCTCGAGATCGTCGAGGCCCCCGACCACCGGAATGCCGCGCACGGTCTGCCCCCGGTCGGCGGTCGAGGGCGACAGGATCCCGATCGGACGCACCCGCGTGACCGCGCCGCTTTCGATCGCGCGCAACAGCACTTCGGCATCCGCCGCACGCCCGAGCACCAGGGTCGGCATGGTCTGTCCGTCGCGCGCGTGATGCTGCTGCGTGCGCACATAGCGGAAATGGCGATAGGCGACGCGCGACCCGGCGAGGAACGCCACCTGCAGGAACCAGTAGAGCAGGATCGTGATCTTGCCGAAGAAGTACTCGCCGTAGAACAGCGGCGAGACCAGCACGTAGTCGAGCGCAAGCAGCGAAATCGCCATGACCGAGGAGGCGCGCACGATGCTGCGCAGGTCCGGCAACGAGGTGAAGCGCCACTTCGCGCCGTGCAGGCCGAAGGCGTAATAGATGAACCCCGCATAGATCACGATCGCCGGCACGATCGGGATCAGCTTGTCGAGGCGGGACTCGAGCCCGATCGCCTCGAAGCGGATGTAGAAGCTCATGATGATCGCCGCCGCGGTCGCGAGCAGATCGTGCGTCACGATCAGTATCTGTCGGGGCGTGAGCGACATTTTCGTCATGGCGAAAGCGGTAGCGGCGTCATGGCTTTTCCATAGCGGCGTTTAGCCGGACGCGCCACTGTTGCGCGCGCGCCGAAGGGGCGCGACGGAACATCAGTAGCTCGCTGCAATGTGCTGATTTGACACAAAATTCCAGTGACGAGGCGTTCAGGCGCTGCGCCGCCCGGCTGGATTCGAAAGCGCGGCATCGACGGCCCTGAGGACCTGACCGACAGACAGCTCATCGAGGCACTGGCTGTGGCTCTCGCGATGCTTCAAGCAGCCCTCTCCCTGACACGGCAGGCATGGCAGGGGATTCTGCACCAGCCAGACATTGCCCCGCGCCTGGATCGTCCCGGCCGCGTCCCACACCGGGTCGAGGCCGCCCGCCGGCCACGGCCCCCACAGGCGCGGATCGGTCGGACCGTAGAGCGCGACCGTCGGCGTGCCGGTTGCGGCGGCGAGGTGCGTCACCGACGTGTCGGGGCCGACATAGGCCGACGCGCCGCGGATCAACGCGGCAAGCTCGGGCCAGCTCAGCGCGCCGTCGAGGCGCTTCACGTCCGGCCGCCCGGCCCAGATTCCATCGAGCTCCTGCCTGTCGCCCGGCCCGCCGGTTGCCACCACCGCGAGGCCGCGCGCGGTGAGTGCTGCGGCAAGGGCACGCCAGCCGCTGTCGGTCCAGCGTTTGTAGCGGTACATCGGCGCTGCGTGGATCACCGCGTAGGGACGCGTCTGGGCGGGACCGGACGAGACCGCGCCGCGCGGCGCGACCAGTTCGGCGACCGGCGCAACGCCGAGCGCTTCGGCCAAGCGCAGTACCTCGCGAACGCGATGGGTGTCGGCGATGATGTCGACCGGCGTCGTCAATGCGAAGCGCTTCAGCCACGCAAGCACGCCCTCGCCTTCGACAAAGCCGGCGCTGCGCTTGCCCGCCGCCCATGCATAGAAGGTCGGCCGGTCGCCGCTCTGCGTCGAGATGGCGAGATCGTAGCTGCGCCACAGCTTGCGCAGCAGCGCGACGGTCTCGCCCGCGCCCGGCCGTTCCGGCATCGTGATGACGCTCGCGATGTCGGGATTGCCGGCGAGAATGCCCTGGGTTCCCTCGAACACCAGCACGTCGACCGCGGCATTGGGATACGCGCGCGCCAGGCTGCGGATCAGCGGCGTGGTGAGCAACACGTCGCCGAGCCGCCGCAGCGCGACGACGAGAATGGACGTGGGCGCCGCGGTCATGACGCGTCAGCCGCAGGCTTTTGCGCGGCCTGGTGCAACGCCATGCCGCCGATCACGCCGAGGCCGAACACGTAGAGCCAGCCATGCAGGAAGTCGAACAGGTGCGAGTTGAACAGCGACGACACGACGTTCTGCACCACGATCACGATGCCGAGCCACGCGACAACCCCCGATCCGCGGAACAGCGCAAGATGCGCAAACCACATCGCGATCAGGATCGCGCCGCCAAGGAGCCCGAGCTGAATCGCCACCGCGAAGAACTGGTTGTGCGGATTGACCGACGTGACGGCCTGCGCACCGCTTTCTCCCGCGGCGGCCCGGCGATACAGGTCAGGCATCGAGCCGGTGCCGTGCCCGATCACCGGCGCCTGCGCGATGAATTCCACCGACTTCTTCCAGAACTCGATGCGCAGCGCGGTCGAGTTCGCCACATTCTCCTGCCGATATCTATCGAGCTCGTAGAAGCTGTAGAGCACGCGAAACCGCATGAACGGCGATGTCGCCCACACGATCCCGATCAACACGGCAGCGGCGACCACGGCGCCGACCAGCCCCTTCCAGCCGAAGCGGCGCAGGCCGAAGATCAGGATCAGCACCGGAATCACGACAAGCGCGGTGCGACCGGGCGCGACGTAGGTGATGTTGAAGACGAACAGCAGCGCGAGCAGCGCGGCGCCCGCCGCCAGCGCAAAGCGGCGCTTGCGCACCATGTCGAACGACAACGCAAGCAGCCCGAAGGCGCAGATCAGGAACTCGGCGCTCTGTGCGATGTAATCGCGCACCGGAATGCCCGGCAGCTTGTCCGGGATGTAGTAGCCCTGGCCCGGCGCCAGATCCCATTTGATCCTGAAGCCCCACGAGACGAGCAGCAGCACAGTGCAGGAAACGAGGAACCCATAGAGCACCGGCATGCCGCGCCCGGAACGGCGGAACTGGGCCAGCAGCAGCGGGATCACCAGCAGCTTGAGGAAGCCGTCGAAGCCCGCGAACCGCTCCTTGAAGCTGACATCGGCCCACAGCATGCCGATCGCTGCGGCAAGCACCAGCAGTGCCGGCAATCCGCCCGCCGCGGTCGCGAGTTCGCGCCGCAGCATGTCGATGCTCAGCGTCGGGACGAGCGCGATGAGCCAGCAGCCCATCAGGATCAACGCCGCCGTGGTCGACCATGGCAGCGCAACCACGACGGCGACGGCGAGCCAGTCAGCGACGCGATCGAGCCGCGCCCGGTCGAAGGCGCGCGTGAAGCTCACATTCGCGGCGTCGGTCATCGAGAATCCTGCGCGCGCCGGTACGCGACATTCTGGCGGTTGCGCGCCACGGCAGTGTAGCCGTGCCGCTCGAGCAATGCGAACACGTCAGTCTGCCAGAAGCCGCGCGTATCCTCGATCAGCACAAGT
>DATEKY010000037.1:0-7507 GCA_035277225.1 Xanthobacteraceae bacterium | reverse complement strand
ATCGACCCGGGCGACATCTGGGGCACGCATGCGGTTGCGCACATCATGGAGATGCAGGGCCGCCACGCCGAAGGCATCGCGTGGCTCGACGAACTGGAGCGGCATTGGGACGGCGGCAACAACCTGCTGCATCATCTGTGGTGGCACCGCGCGTTGTTTCATCTCGAACGGCGCGAGTTCGACGCCGTGCTCGATCTTTACGACCGGCGCTTCCGCAACCTCGGCAGCCCGCTGACGCAGGCGCAGCCCGATCTCTACATCGACGTGCAGAATGCCGCCTCGATGCTGTTCCGGCTCGAATGCGCCGGTATCGATGTCGGCAATCGCTGGAGCGAGATCGCCGACAAGGCCGAGACACGCATCGGCGATTGCCTCTCGGCCTTCACCTTGCCGCACTGGATGATGGCGCTCGCCGCCGACGGACGCGATGAGGCGGCGCGGCGCATGCTCGACGGGTTGCGCGCCTTCGCGGCCGGTGAGGGGACCGTGCGGCGGATCGTCGGACGCGTGGCGCTGCCGATCTGCGAGGCCGTTGCGGCGCATCGGCGCGGCGATCACGTCCGCGCTATTTCGCTGATGCGGCCGGTGCTGCGCGACATGCATCAGCTCGGCGGCAGCCATGCGCAACAGGACGTGCTGATGCAGCTCTTCCTCGACAGCGCCGTGAAGGCCGACTGCGCCGACGACGTGCGACTCATACTTGATCATGCACGGCGCGCCGGCTTCGAACTGGACAAGCGCGCCGGCTACGCGCAGGCCGTCCGGCAATTCGTGCATTGATGCCGCAATTGGTGAATTGAAGCATTGACGGGCGGGCGGGTACCACGCCTTATCGGCAGGACTTGAAGGAGATCGACCGATGGCCATGACCATGACCGGCGAAGTGCAGCTCGCCGCGCCGCGCCAGACCGTGTGGGAAAAGCTGAACGACCCCGAGGTGCTCAAGGCCACGATCCCGGGCTGCGAATCCTTGGAGAAAACCTCCGACACATCGTTCCAGGCGGTGGCCGTGACCAAGATCGGCCCGGTCAAGGCGCGCTGGAAGGGCAAGGTCAACCTGACCGATCTCGATCCGCCGAACGGCTACAAGATCGTCGGGGAAGGCGAGGGCGGCGTTGCGGGCTTCGCCAAAGGAAGCGCGGACGTCCGCCTCTCCGACAAGGACGGCGGAACGCTGCTGACCTACAATGTGGATGCGCAGATCGGCGGCAAGCTCGCGCAGCTCGGCCAGCGCCTGATCAACGGCGCGGCGAAGAAGATGGCGGACGAGTTCTTCCAGAAGTTCGCCGCGTCGGTCGGAGGCGGTTAGGCCGTCTGCCTCTACGAAATGTAATCAAGCTTGCGCAGGAACTTGAGCGCGTGCCCCCTGACCGGCTCGGGGACATGGTGAAAGAGTTCGAGCAATTCGAAACGCGTCTTGTCTGGTAACTGATCCAGGCAGCGCCGGACTTCGTCCAGCATGAATTTCTCGTCCGATTGCTGCAACGTGTCTTCGGCAGGTGATGTCATGGCAGCCCCTCGGGGCGTCGCCATGCCCGCGCTGCTCGAATCACTTCGACGGAGCGCCAGTTGCGGCGGTCCAGGCGCGAGCGGCTAGACATATCGTATCGTTTTGGAGGTCTCGAAGTTGCACCGCGGGCATTGCAGCGACCGCGTTTCGACATCCGGATCCTCTGGAATAACCGGAATGATTCGAACGATCCGCATTTGGACGTGGCAGCGGGGGCAATCGTGAAGCGGGCTGTCCGTCCTCGTATCGCTCACTGTGTCGCGCGTCATAAGTAACCTTTGCAAACGACGACGCGGCGTATCCCGTGTAAAACGACCAGGAAACCGGGGCGCCGTCATTCAGCCGCCAATGCTCGCACCCTCCGATTGGGTGCCCGCGCTGGTTGCTCGTTGCTCGCGGACGATGCATCCTGTGGCAGCTACAGGAGCAAGAGGTTTTCGATGAGAACAGCGGCCCTTTCACATTCCGCAAGGTTTGCGATTGGAGAACTCTCGCGGTCCAGCGGGGTCAACATCGAGACCATCCGGTACTACGAGCGGATCAAGCTTCTCTCTCCGCCCTCGCGGACGGCGGGCGGCCGCCGCACCTATGGCTGGTCGGACTTGCGTGCGCTCGTCTTCATCCGGCGCTCACGCCAGTTGGGCTTCTCGCTGGAGGAGATTCGCACGCTGCTCAAGCTGGGCGGCCCGGCAAAGGCGACCTGCAACGAGGTTCGCGAGGTGGCCACGCGCCATCTCGAAGACATTCGATCCAAACTGCGGGACCTCAGGAAGCTGGAGGAGGTTCTTGACGCCACGGTGTCGCGCTGTTCCGGGCAATCCACGCCCGACTGTCCCGTGCTGGACATCCTCGATATCGACCGCCCGGCATCAGTCGGCGCCAATCCCCTCAATTGAAGGCGACAGCGCCATCACCGAAAGTTTTTTGCAATTTGAAACGCGCGATCGCGTGAGCCCTGTATGTTGGCAGGCCGCCAGGACAAGGCGTGGGTGATGCTGTTGCATTCGATCATTTCGTGCCCTGCATGCGGACATCAGAGCGAAGAACGCATGCCGGTCGATGCATGCCAGTTTTTCTACATTTGCAAGGGTTGCCAGACGCGACTCAGGCCGTTGCCTGGTGATTGCTGCGTCTTCTGTTCGTTCGGTACCGTGCGCTGTCCATCCATGCAAAGCGGCGGCCACAGCTGTTAGCCGTGAGGCCCGGGGGGCAACGCCGCGGCTGTCTCGAGCCCGGGTCCCTTGACCTGTCATGGCTCCCCGGTTCAGAGTTGTTCTTGTTCCAATCAGCGATTTCCGGCAAAAACGCCCTGATTTCGCCCCCAGTACCGGCCGAACAGGTTCGTTTGGCCTCAAAATGAGGGCCTTTGGCCCCGCTTTTTCGAGGAGGAGGGATATGCCCGCAGTCTCCATGACGGTGAACGGCAAGGCCGTCACCGCGGACGCCGACGCCCGCACGTTGCTGGTGCAATACCTGCGCGAGGGCCTGCGTCTCACCGGCACCCATGTGGGGTGCGATACATCGCAATGCGGCGCCTGCGTGGTCCACATGAACGGCAAGGCGGTGAAGGCCTGCACCATGTTCGCCTGGCAGGCCGAAGGCGCAACCATCACCACGATCGAGGGCCTCGCCCAAGACGGCAAGCTGCACCCGATGCAGGAAGCCTTCCGCGACAATCACGGCCTGCAGTGCGGCTTCTGCACGCCCGGCATGATCATGACGGCGGTCGACATGGTGAACCGCAAGGGCAACGCGCTCGACGACAAGACCATCCGGCACGAGCTCGAAGGCAACATCTGCCGCTGCACCGGCTACCACAACATCGTGAAGTCGATCGCCGCGGGCGCAAAGGCGATGGCGTAACGCTGCCCGCAAGAGGCAGATTAGAAAATACGGAAAATCGAATCCCGCTTGGAGGAGACGCCATGAGCGCGACCGGGATCGGCGCGGCAGTCCGCCGCAAGGAAGACCACAGGTTCGTGACCGGCAAGGGCCAGTACACCGACGACATCAACCGCCCGGGCCAGACCTACATCTATTTCGTCCGCTCGCCGCACGCGCACGCGAAGATCAAGAAGATCGACGGCGCGGAAGCCAAGGGCATGCCGGGCGTCGTCGCGGTGCTGACCGGCGCCGATCTCGCGGCCGACAAGATCGGCAATCTGATCTGCGGCTGGGCGATCTCGTCGAAGGACGGCTCGCCGATGAAGATGTCGGCGCATCCGGCGATCGCCAGCGAGAAAGCGAATCACGTCGGCGACGCCGTCGCCGTGGTCATCGCCGAGACGCTCGCGCAGGCGAAGGACGCGGGCGAGAAGGTCAAGATCGACTACGAGGTGCTGCCCGCGGTCGCCGATCCGGCAAAAGCGCAGGCGGCCGGTGCGCCGCTGATCCATGACGTCGCGCCGAACAACACGATCTACCAGTGGCACCTCGGCGACCAGAAGGCGACCGAGGCGGCATTCAAGAGCGCGAACCACGTCACCAAGCTCGACATCGTCAACAATCGCCTGGTGCCGAACGCGATCGAGCCGCGCGCGGCACTCGCCGACTACGATTCCGGCAACGACACGCTGACGCTGTGGAATACGTCGCAGAACCCGCACGTCGCGCGCCTGGTGATCGCGGCGTTCGTCGGCATGGCGCCGGAGCACAAGCTGCGCGTGATCGCGCCGGACGTCGGCGGCGGCTTCGGCTCGAAGATCTTCATCTATCCCGAAGAGGTCGTCTGCCTGTGGGCGTCGCGCAAGGTGAATCGCCCGGTGAAGTGGAATTCGGATCGCTCCGAGGCCTTCCTCACCGACGCGCATGGGCGTGACCACGTCACGCATGCCGAGATGGCGTTCGACGCCGAAGGCAGGATCACGGGCCTGCGCGCGAAAACCATCGCCAATCTCGGCGCCTATATGTCGACCTTCTCGTCGTCGGTGCCGACCTATCTCTACGCGACCTTGCTGTCGGGGCAGTACGGCATCCCGAACATCTATTGCGAGGTCGACGCGGTCTACACCAACACCGTGCCGGTCGATGCGTATCGCGGCGCCGGACGGCCCGAGGCGACCTTCGTGGTCGAGCGGCTGGTCGAGGCCGGGGCACGCGAGATGAGCATTGATCCGGCGGACCTGCGCAAGAAGAACTTTATCAAGACGTTTCCGCACCAGACGCCGGTGATCATGGCCTATGACGCGGGCGACTATGGTGCCTCGCTGAAGAAGGCGCAGGATCTCGCCGACGTGAAGGGCTTCGCCAAGCGCAAGCGCGACTCGGCGAGGAACGGCAAGCTGCGCGGCATGGGCTACTCGACCTACATCGAGGCTTGCGGCATCGCGCCCAGCCAGGCGGTCGGCTCGCTCGGCGCCGGCGTCGGCCTGTGGGAGTCGGCCGAAGTGCGCGTCAATCCGACCGGCTCGGTCGAAGTGCTGACCGGCTCGCACAGCCACGGACAGGGGCACGAGACGACGTTCGCGCAACTCGTCTCGGAGCGCCTCGGCATTCCGATCGAGAACGTCTCGATCGTGCATGGCGACACCGACAAGGTGCAGTTCGGCATGGGCACCTACGGCTCGCGCTCCGGTGCGGTCGGCATGACGGCGATCGTCAAGGCGCTCGACAAGGTCGAGGCGAAGGCGAAGAAAGTTGCCGCCTTCATGCTGGAAGCTGCCGAAGGCGACATCGAGTTCAAGGACGGCAAGTTCACCGTCGCCGGCACCGACAAGGCGGCGGCCTTCGGTGACGTCGCGCTCAACGCCTACATCGCGCACAAGTTCACCGGCGCCGAGCTGGAGCCGGGCCTGAAGGAGGGCGCGTTCTACGACCCGACCAACTTCACGTTCCCGGCCGGCTGCCATATCTGCGAAATCGAGATCGATCCGGCGACAGGCGAATCGCAGATCGTGGCATGGACCGCCGTCGACGACTTCGGCGTCGTGATCAATCCGATGATCGTCGAAGGGCAGGTCCACGGCGGAATCGCGCAGGGCGTCGGGCAGGCGCTCTACGAAGGCACCGTCTACGACAAGGAAGGCCAGCTGGTGACCGGCTCGTACATGGACTACGCCATGCCGCGCGCCGACTACCTGCCGTCGTTCAAGGTCGACACGACCGAGACGAAGTGCCCGTCGAATCCGCTCGGCATCAAGGGCTGCGGCGAGGCCGGTGCGATCGCCGCTCCGGCTGCGGTGATGAACGCGATCACCGACGCGCTCGGTACGGAAGATATCGCCATGCCTGCCACGCCGGCCGCGGTGTGGCGCGCCATTCAGAAACACCCGACCCGCCAGGCGGCGGAGTGAATTAAGGAGCGCACGATGTACAACTTCACATTCCACCGCCCGACCGGCCTGCGCCAGGCCGGCAACATGCTCGGCAAGCTCGAAGAGGCGAAGATCCTCGCCGGCGGGCAGACGCTGATCCCGACGATGAAGCTGCGGCTCGCGTCGCCGACCAACATCATCGATCTCAATGCCATCGAGGGCGAGCTGTCCGGGATCGAGCTGAAGGGTCGCTCGATCGTGATCGGCGCGATGACGCGGCACGTCGACGTCGCGAATTCCGCGGTCGTGAAGGAGAACCTGCCGGCGCTCGCCTACCTCGCGGGCCTGGTCGGCGATCCGGCGGTGCGCCATCGCGGCACGCTCGGCGGCTCGATCGCGAACAACGATCCGAACGCGGACTACCCGGCGGCCTGCGTCGGGCTCGGCGCGACCATCATCACCACCAAGGGCAAGCATGAGGCAGACAGCTTCTTCAAAGGACTGTTCGAGACGGCGCTTGCGCCGGACGAGATCATCACCAAGGTGAGCTTCCCGCTCGCCAAGAAGGCCGGCTACGAGAAGTTCCGCAACCAGGCCTCGCGGTTTGCGCTGGTCGGCGTGTTCGCCTCCAAGCGCGGCTCGGAGATCCGAGTCGCCGTCACGGGGGCCGGATCGAACGGCGTGTTCCGCGTGCCGTCGTTCGAGGAGGCGCTGAAGAAGCGTTTCGCGCCGAAGTCGCTCGAAGGGCTGACCCTCCCGGCGACCGGCATGAACGCCGATATCCACGGCAGCGCCGAGTACCGCGCCCACCTCGTGGGCGTGATGGCGCGCCGTGCGGTCGCGCGCGCGAACGAGGGCGGCGGGGAAGGCGAGGGCGACGAATAGGCCTCGTTGCCAAACCTGCGAACCATGCATATCTGCCACATGCCCGGGCTTGGTCCCGGGCATGTCGTTTCGGGGCTGCGTTGGCGGGACAGACTTGGCCCTGACGGAGTAAAACCGCACCTATGACGTCCAAAGCTATCAAGCCGCCTGCCTCGATCGACGCGACCCTCGATCTGCTCGCATCGGCCGACTATCTCGCCGATCGCTCGCTCGCGACCGTGCTGTTCCTCGCGCTGCGCATGGGGCGCCCGATCTTCCTCGAAGGAGAAGCCGGCGTCGGCAAGACCGAGATCGCCAAGGTGCTCGCCTCCACGCTCGGGCGCCGGCTGATCCGCCTGCAATGCTACGAAGGGCTCGACGTTTCAGCCGCGGTCTACGAGTGGAATTACGCCGAGCAGATGATCGCGATCCGCCTGGCCGAGGCCGAAGGCAATGTCGATCGCGAACGGCTGACGCATGACGTGTTCTCCGAGCGCTTCCTGATCAAGCGGCCGCTGTTGCAGGCACTCGAGCCGGATACGGCCGGCGCGCCGGTGCTGCTGATCGACGAACTCGACCGCACCGACGAGGCGTTCGAAGCGTTCCTGCTCGAAGTGCTCGCCGACAACCAGGTCACCATCCCCGAGATGGGCACGGTGAAGGCCGAGCATCCGCCGATCACGGTCATCACGTCGAACCGCACGCGCGAGATCCACGACGCGCTCAAGCGCCGCTGCCTCTATCACTGGGTCGATTATCCCAGCGCCGAGCGCGAACGTCAGATATTGAAAGCCCGTGTGCCACAGGCCTCGGACACATTGCGCGATCAGGTGGTGGCGGTGGTGCAGAAGCTGCGCGCTTTCGACCTGTTCAAGCCGCC
>DATEKY010000036.1:0-6486 GCA_035277225.1 Xanthobacteraceae bacterium | reverse complement strand
CACGATCCCGGCGACCCCCGGGCCGGATTCGCCCTGCAAGGTCTTCATGAACGCATAGGTCGCGACATGCGTCGCGCCGGCTGAATGTCCGATCAGGTAAATTCGATTGGGGTCGCCTCCGAACGAGGCCGCATTGTCTTTGACCCACTTCACGATCTGCGCGACGTCCAGCGCGGCGGCGGGCCAGATCGCCGCGGGTGCGAGGCGGTACGTGCCGTTGATGCCGAGGAAGCCCTGGCGCGCGAAGTAGGTCGTGACGTTGGAATAGACTTCCGGACTGATGTTGCGGTCGCCACGGACATAAGCGCCGCCGTTCAGGAAGACGACGACGGGGACGCCGGTCTTGCCTTCGGGCTGGAACACATCGATGCGATGACGCACGTCCGGACCGTAGGCCACGTCCTTGGTGATCTTGACCCCGTCCGCGGGCGCGGCGGCGAGGATGGGTGCGTAGACTTCGAGCGTCCTGGCGATGTTGGCCGTGATGTTCTTGCCCCAGCCGGGGCCGACCTCCTGCAGACGCTCCTGCACCGCTTGCGGCATCAGCGACACCTGCGCCGCCGCATAACCGGCGAGCATGCCGTGGCACGACAGCGCGAGCAGACAGGTCAGCAGGATTCGCATCGGCTTTACCCCCCGAAATGATGCCCGACCGAGTGCGAAGGATGGGGCACCTGCATTCGCCGGACAAGGTCTCGGCTCTGCTCTGCGGACATGCCCCGGGCGCTGGAATGGCCGGCGTGCGGCTGCCGGCGGCGCCCGCTTGCTGAAGAGACGCGCTACCCCTTCTGCCTGAGCAGCCGCCCCTTTTCGCGGTCCCAATCGCGCTTCTTCTCGGTTTCGCGCTTGTCGTGCAGCTTCTTGCCCTTGGCGAGCGCCAGCTCGACCTTGGCGCGGCCCTTGTCGTTGAAATAGAGCTTGAGCGGCACCAGCGTCATGCCCTCGCGCTCGACCGCGCCGATCAGCTTGTTGATCTGGCGCTTGTGCAGCAGCAGCTTGCGCGGGCGCTTCGGCGTGTGATTGAAGCGGCCGGCCTGCAGATACTCGGTGATGTTTGAGTTGATCAGCCAGATCTCGCCGCGCCGCGCGTCGGCGTAGGACTCCGCGATCGCGGCCTTGCCCGAGCGCAGCGACTTCACCTCGCTGCCGGTCAGCGCGATCCCGGCCTCGAACTTCTCGCCGATCGCGTAATTGAAACGCGCCTTGCGGTTTTCGGCGACGATCTTGAACCGTGGCTCCGCTTTGGCGGCCATCAGCTCACGATTTCCCGAAACAGGTGGCGGAGAATTTCTGCAGCGGCGCGGCGACGCCGGTCAGCGGCACCTGCTGCGACTTGTCGCCGACCGTGATGGTCAGCGGCCCCTTGCCGTTGAGCATCGGCATGAACTCGGCGCGGAAGATGCTCAGCGCCTTGGAGTCGATGTTGGTCTCGTAGCGGAACGCCGGCTGGTTGGTCATGTTGTCCATGCCCATGTCGCCGCGCACGCTGTATTTGCGCGCGCCGTTGGTCAGTCCCATCACCACCACCGGCTTGCTGCTCGGGCCGGCGATCCCGGTCGAGTAAAGACCGATCTCGTCGCTGTCGCGCAGGCAGGCGACGATCAGCAGGCGCGGGCCGTCCTTCTCCGCCGTGTAGCTCAGGATCGCGCGCCGCGGCTTGCTGGTATCGATCGCCCAGCCGCCCTCCTGCGCCGACGCGCACGCCGTGCCCGCAAGGACCGCGACCGCGGCGCAAATCAGTTTGGTTCGTATCATCGTTCCAACCATCGTGACGACCGTCGCGCGCCGGAGCGCCGCGACTCATGCGAAAGTGTTTAGTAACGGCGTGCCGGGTCGGCAAGACGACGTGATGGCGCGCGATTCCGGCGCCGCCGTGACCGCTAGTTGATCAGCCCGGCGTGGACCATCGCCTCGCGCACCGCCGCCCGCGCCTTGTCGCTCGCCGGGACCATCGGCAGGCGCACCTCGTCGGAGCACTTGCCGATCAGCGACATGGCGTATTTGACCGGCGCCGGGCTCGTTTCGACGAACAGATTGACATGCAGCATGTGCAGCTTGTCCTGCAGCTTCAGCGCGGCGGCGTAGTCGCCGCGCCCGCAGGCGGCCTGGAATTCCGAGCACATGCGCGGCGCGACATTCGACGTCACCGAGATGCAGCCGTGGCCGCCATGCGCGTTGAAGCCGAGCGCCGTGATGTCCTCGCCGGAGAGCTGGTTGAAGTCCGGGCCGCAGGCCGCGCGCTGCTGCGTCACCCGCGTCATGTTGGCGGTCGCGTCCTTCACGCCGGCGATGTTCTTGAGCTCGTAGAGCCGCTTCATCGTGTCGACCGACATGTCGATCACCGAGCGCGGCGGGATGTTGTAGATCAGGATCGGAATGCCGATCGCGTCGTTGATCGCCTTGAAGTGCTGGTACATGCCTTCTTGCGTCGGCTTGTTGTAATAGGGCGTGACGACCAGCACGGCGTTGGCGCCGGCCTTCTCGGCATGCTCCGCAAGCTCGACCGCCTCGCGAGTCGAGTTGGAGCCCGCCCCCGCCACCACCGGAACCCGGCCGTCGGCCTGATCGACGCACCACTCGACCACCTGCTTGTGCTCGTCATGGGAGAGCGTCGGGCTCTCGCCCGTCGTGCCGACCGGAACCAGCCCGTTGGTCCCTTCGGCGATCTGCCAGTCCACGATGTTGCGGAACGCCTGCTCGTCGACCGCGCCGTTCTTGAAGGGCGTGACCAGCGCGGTGAACGATCCCCGGAAATTGGTCTTGGCGGTCATGGCACGTCCCTCGGCTGCGCAAGGCTCCAAACTACCGGTTGGCGACGCGGTAAGGAAGTCAAAATGCTTAATTTGCTGGGGAGGCGCTGTCAGGGATGTCGCTGCCGGAAAATTCTGAAGAACAACCCCATGCAAAGAGCGCCACGACGGGGCGGTCAACCCGGCGGGCGGCCGGGCGGCCGGGTCGCCTGGAGGCCCAAGTTCCTCGGGCCCTCGCCGCTCTTTTGCCGCGGTTCGTCCGCATGGTCCAAGGGGGCAGCTTAGCTATTCGTAAACGGGATTCGGCGGAAAACAGTTGGGGGCGCGGTCCGGCGTTTTCGGACCAGGGGATCGAGGCGACACGGGTGCGGCGCGGGACGCCGCAAGGGACGACGGGATGAAATTTCAGCGCGGCGGCGCGCAGCGCCTTCTGCAATGCACGCTGGCGGCGCTCGTCTCGGGCGCCCTTTCCGCGCCCGCACTGGCGGCCAAGCCGGCCGAGAAGCCGAAAGCCGCGACCACGAAGGCCGCCGCAAAACCCGACAAGAAGGCCGCCAAAGTCGCCAAGCCTGCAAGCAGGAAGGCCGCCGCGAAGCCGGCCGGCAAGATTGCACCGAAGGCGGCACAACGGTCGGCATCCGTCCCCCTCCCCCGCACGCGCCCGCAATTCACCGTCGCGTCGACGCCGAACCCGACCTTCAACCTCGCACCGACCCCGGTGCTCGCGACCACGAGCTTTGCGCCGATCCGGCCGGCCGCAGCCGCAACGCTGCCGAACGGTTCGGCGCCTGCCGCATCCGGCTATCTCGCGCCGCCCCCTGCTCCGCCGGCCCCGAAGGTCGCGTCGGTGATGCCGACCGCGCCGCTCGCCGTCGCCGAGAGCGCGGCGACGCCGGCCGCCGATACCGCGCTGGTCAAGCAGGCACTCGATCTCGCCCGGCGCGGCAGGACCAGCGAGGCGACCGCCGTCCAGAAGACCATCGGCGATCCGCTCGCACGCAAGCTCACCGAATGGGCGATCCTGCGCAGCGACGAGAACGACGGGGGCTTCGATCGCTTCGCGGCGTTCTCGAGCGAAAATCCGAGCTGGCCGAACTCCACCATGATGCGCCGCCGCGCCGAGAGCGCGCTGTGGGACGAGCGCCGGTCGGCCGCAACCGTGCTGTCCTTCTTCCGCGCGCAGCAGCCGATGACCGCGAAGGGCAAGTTCGCGCTCGCCCGCGCGCTGAAACAGCAGGGCGACGAAGCCGCCGCCGCACAGCTCGTCCGCGCCGCCTGGCGCGAGGACACCTGCTCGCGCGACGTCGAACGCATGGTGCTGGAGACGTTCGGCGACATGCTGACGCGCGCCGACCACAAGGCGCGCATGGACCGCCGCTTCTACGACGACGATCCGGACGCCGGCATGCGCATCGCGACGCTGCTCGGCGGCAACGACCTGCTGATCGGCAAGGCGCGCAAGGCCGTGGTGGAGAAGGCTTCCAATGCGGGCGCCCTGCTCGAAGCCGTCCCCGCCTCGGCGCGTGGAGACACCGGCTACATCTTCCACAAGGCGCAGTGGCTGCGCCGCGAGGACAAGGCGATCGAAGCCGCGCGGCTGCTGCAGTCGGCCCCGCGCAGCGCCTCGCAGCAGCACAATCTCGACGAATGGTGGATCGAGCGCCGCCTCGTTGCGCGCAAGCTGCTCGATCTCAACGAGTACCAGGCGGCCTATCACGTGGCGCGCGACGCGCTGCCGCCGCCGAAGGAGAACCTGCGCGCCGAGCACGAGTTCACCGCCGGCTGGATCGCGCTGCGTTTCACCCAGAACCCGAGCGCCGCGATCCAGCATTTCGGCCGCGTCGGACACGGCACCACCAACCCGATCACGCTCGCGCGCGGCGAGTACTGGCAGGGCCGCGCGTTCGAAGCCGCCGGCCGCACCGCCGAGGCGCGCGCGCATTATCAGGCCGCCGCGCAGTATCCGACCGCCTATTACGGACAGATCGCGCGCGCCCGGCTCGGCCTCGGCGAGCTTGCGCTGCGCCGTCCGCCGGACTCCGGTCACCGCGCCGCGCTGATGAACCTCGAAGTTGTGCGCGCCGTGCAACTCCTCTATCAGGCCGACGCGCGCGACCTGGTCATTTCGTTCGTCTCGGACTTGGCCGACAAGGTGGTGGATGCGGGCGCGCTGGTGGTGGTCGCCGAGGTCGCGAAGCGAAACGACGACGCGCGCGCGATGCTGCTGCTCGGCAAGGCCGCGCTCAACCGCGGCTTCGCCCTCGACATCTACGCCTTCCCGACCAACGGCATTCCGGCATTCCGCATGGTCGGGCCGACCGTCGACAAGAGCGTGGTGTTCGCGATCGCGCGGCAGGAAAGCGCCTTCAATCCGCGCGCGGTGTCGAGCGCCAATGCGCTCGGCCTGATGCAGGTGCTGCCCGGCACCGGCAAGCAGATTGCCAAGAAATTCGGCTTCCCGTTCGACCGCAACCGCATGCTGTCGGACGCCGCCTACAATGCGCAGATGGGCGCGGCCGAGCTCGGCGACGTGCTCGAGACCTATCGCGGCTCCTACATCCTCTCCTTCGTCGCCTACAATGCGGGCCGCGGCCGGGTGAAGCAGTGGATCGAGAAATACGGCGATCCGCGCGACGCCAACGTCGATCCGATCGACTGGGTCGAGCGCATCCCCTTCTCGGAGACGCGCAACTACGTGCAGCGCGTGCTGGAGAACATGCAGGTCTACCGGGCCCAGCTCGGCATCGGCAACCGGCTGATGATCGAGGCGGATCTGCGCCGCGGCTCCGCCGCGAACTGATTGCAAGTCACGGCCGGCCGCTTCTACTCTCCGCCCGGGAGAGAACGCCGCCATGTCCGATACCGCACTCACCGCCGACACCGCCGAACAAACCGGCTTCGAGAGCCTGTTCGTCACCGCGCAGGACGGCCTGCGGCTGCATGTGCGCCGCTATGGAACGCCGGCCGCGCGGCGGCTCCCGATCGTCTGCCTGCCCGGCCTCACCCGCAACGGCTCGGATTTCCATGAGCTCGCCCTCGCGTTCGGCCAGCACGCCACCGAGCCGCGCCTCGTCTTCACGATCGACTCGCGCGGGCGCGGACGCTCCGGCCATGACCCCGATCCGGCCAACTATTCGTTTGCCGTCGAGCTCGCCGACGTGCTTGCGGTCTTCACCGCGCTCGACATCGGGCGGACGATCGTGCTCGGCACCTCGCGCGGCGGCATTCTGGCGATGCTGCTCGGCGCCGCGCGGCCCGGCGCGCTTGCCGGCGTGATCCTCAACGATATCGGCCCGGTGATCGACACCAAGGGCCTGGTGCGCATCAAGGGCTATGTCGGCAAGATGCCGACGCCGCGCAGCTTTGCCGACGGCGCCGAAATGCTGCGCCGGCTCGGCGACGCGCAGTTCACCGCGATGACGCCCGAGCAGTGGCTGGCGCAGGCGAGGCGCACCTGGACGCAGACCGGCAAGGGGCTCGTTCTCGACTACGATCCGAAGATCGCGACGACGCTCGCGGAGGTCGACGCCGAGCGCCCGGCCCCGCCGTTGTGGGGCGCATTCGATTCGCTCGCACGCGTTCCGCTGATGGTGGTGCGCGGGGCCAATTCGGACATTCTCTCGCCCGCGACGGTCGATGCGATGCGCGCACGCCGGCTCGACATCGACGTGGTCGAAGTGCCGGATCAGGGCCACGCCCCGCTGCTCGCCGAAGCCGAGGTCATCGCGCGGATCGC
>DATEKY010000035.1:0-3842 GCA_035277225.1 Xanthobacteraceae bacterium | reverse complement strand
CAGCGACAATGTGCAGACCGTCGCCGAATTCATCTGGGCGGTGAAGCCGGATTCGCCGATCAAGACCGCCGCCGACCTCAAGGGCAAGAAGATCGGCTACACCAATCCGCGCTCGACCAGCCAGGCGCTCGCGATCCTGGTGCTGGAGAAGGCGGGCCTGAAGCCCGAGGACGCCGAACTGGTGAAGACGGGCGGCTTCGGCGAGGGCATCGTCGCGCTCGACCTCGGCGCGGTCGACATCACGCCGATCCCCGAGCCGCTCTGGTCGCAGCACCAGGCGAAATACCGCTCGGTGGTGCGTGCGAGCGACCTGCTGCCGCCGCTCGACAACGTGGTCGGCGTCACCACCGCGAAGGCGGCCGCGAGCCGCGGCGACTTCATTCGCGCGGTGATCCGCGCGCGGCGCCAGGCGGTCGATTTCATGTACGCGAACCCGGACGAGTCCGCCGACATCATCGCCAAGGCCTACAATCTCTCCTCCCAGGTGGCGCGCAGCGCGGTGCGCAATCTGCTCGGCAGTCATGAGAAGTCCGGCGTGCGTTACTGGAGCGCGGGCGAGATCAACCTGAAGGCCATGAACGAGATGATGCGCGCGCAGAAGATCGTCGGCGCGCTCAAGGCCGATCCGGACTGGAGCAAGATCATCGACGAAAGCTTCCTGCCCGACGATCTCAAGCGCAAAACACAGTAAACCTGTGAGCGTCCACGTCGCACTGCGCGGCGTCACGCGCGTCTTTCCGGCGACCAAGCAGCAAGCCGAGGTCAGGGCGCTCGGACCGATCGACCTCGATCTGGTGCGCGGCGAGTTCTTCGCGGTCGTCGGCCCGTCGGGCTGCGGGAAATCGACCCTGCTCGAGATCATCGCCGGGCTGAACGGCCCAACCGCAGGCACGGCGTCACTTGAGGGCAACCGGATCGCCGGCGAGGTGCCCGAGGGCATCGGTGTCGTGTTCCAGGAGGACGCAAGCTTCCCCTGGCTCACCGTCACCGACAATATCGCCTTCGGCCTGCGCCAGACCGAGCTCGACGAAACCGAGATCGCCGCACGCGTCGACCACGCGCTGCGCCTGATGGGCCTGACCGAGTTCGCCACCGCCTATCCGGTGCAGCTCTCCGGCGGCATGCGTCAGCGCGTCTGCCTCGCGCGCACCTTGGTGCAGCGCCCGCGGGTGATCCTGCTCGACGAGCCGTTCGGCGCGCTCGACCAGCAGACCCGCTTCCTGATGGGCGACGAATTGCTGCGGCTGTGGCGCGAGTCCGGCGCCACCATCCTGCTGATCACCCATTCGCTCGACGAGGCCGCGATGCTTGCCGACCGGATCGGCGTGATGTCGGCGCGGCCGGGCCGCATGCTGGAGATCATCGAGACCGGCTGGAGCGAGGAGCGCGGCAGCCGCGTGGTCGCGAGCCCGCGCTTCGCCGAGATCACGGCGCGGCTGTGGCAGCTGCTGCGCGAGGAATCGATGCGTGCGATGGCCAAATCATGACGCCCGGCCGCGTCCGTTTCGCGCTCGCGCTGGCGCTCGTGCTGCTGCTCGAGGCGCTGTGCCGCTTCGGCGTCATCAGCCGCTTCGCCATGATCCCGCCGAGCGAGATCGTCTGGCACCTCGGCCAAATCCTCGCCAGCGCACAGATGTGGCCCGCGATCCTGAAAACGCTCGGCAATGTCGTCGCAGCCTGCATCTCCTCGATCGTCGTCGGCGTGCTCGCCGGCGCGCTGATCCATCGCTGGCAGGCGTTGCGCGAGACGCTCGATCCGCTGTTTGCCGCCTATTACGCGGTCCCGGTCTACGCGTTCTATCCGCTGTTCATCGTGATCTTTGGGCTTGGCGACTTTCCGCAGATCCTGATCGGCTTCATGCTCGGCTTGGTCGCCGTGGTGGTGAACACGCTCAACGGCCTCGATCGGGTGCCACGCGTGCTCATCAAGACCGCGCGCATCCATCGCCTCGGTCCGGTCGCGACCGCGCGCAAGGTCGCGCTGCCCTATGCGGCGCCGTACATCTTCACCGGCGTCAAGCTCGCAGTCGCGTATTCGTTCATCGGCGTGATCGGCGCCGAGTTGATCATGTCGCGCACCGGGCTCGGCTACGAGATCGGCTATGCCTACAACAATTTCGACAACGCCGTGATGTACCCGCTGATCGTGTTCGTGCTCGCGGTCGCCGCCACCGTCAACACGATGTTCTTCCTGTGGGAGAGGAAGATCCTGGCGAGGCGGCGCAAATGATCCGCGCCCTCCGCGCCGCACTGCTGATCGCCGCGATCCTCGCGGCGTGGCAGTTGCTGTTCCTCTATGCCGGCGCGAATGCGCTGAGCTCGCCGCTCGACACCATCGCCTACGCGATCGAGCTTCTGTCCTCGCCGCGGTTCTATCCGCATCTGCTGGAAACCGCGCGGGCCTTCGCGGTCGCGCTCGGCATCGCGATCTCGTGCGGCATCCTGATCGGCTTCACGCTCGGCCTCTATCGCTTCGCCGGCGACGTCGCCGAGCCGGTGCTGGTCGCGCTCTATTCGATCCCGAAGATCACGCTCTACCCGATCGTGCTCCTCGCCTTCGGCATCGGCATGCCGGCCAAGATCGCGTTCGGCGCGATCCACGGCATCGTGCCGGTCGCGATCTTCGCGCTCGGTGCGGTGCGCAACCTCAATCCGGTCTACCTCAAGGCCGCCCGCGTCATGCGCATGGCGCCCGCGCGCATCGCGGCGCGCGTGCTGCTGCCCGCCGCGATCCCGGAGATCTTCACCGGCATCCGCATCGGCTTTTCCCTGACCCTGATCGGCACCCTGCTGGGCGAGATGTTCGCCTCCCAGCGCGGCCTCGGCTTCCTGTTGATCCAGGCGATCGGCCTGCACAACATCCGCCTGATCATGGCGCTGACCCTGCTGCTGGTGGTCATCGCCGTGGCGGCGAGCGCGGCGCTGCTGGCCGTCGACCGCCGCCTGCGCCGGCACATGTTCGGGAGCTAAATCGCCGTGGCAAGGGCCTGAAGGCTCTTCTATAACTGGCATCGCAATGACGTGACGGGGGCTTTGGGCGGATGGCGCCGGGAAAGAAGCAGGGGCAGCAGTCGACGCTCGAGCGGTTTCAGGGCGTCGTCCGGCGGGTGGTCTCCAAGGACGATGAACGCTCCTCGCTGGTCGACGACATCGCCTGCGTGGTCGGCGCCGAAATCCTCGAAGGCGTGCGGCGGCCCGGCAGCGATCTCAATTCGGTGGAGCTCGCGCGGCGCTTCCGTACCAGCCGCACGCCGACGCGCGAGGCGGTGGTCATCCTCGAGAAGGAAGGCCTGGTCGAAATCCTGCCGCGCCGGCGGCCGCGCGTCGCCGACCTGAGCATCGCCGAGATCCGCGAGATTTACCGCGTGCGCGCCGCGATGCTGGGATTGATCGCCGCGGAGGTCGCGCGGCTTGCGACCGACGAGGAGATCGGCGAGCTGCGCACGATCCTGCGTGAGATGGAGCGCGCGGACACGGCCGGCGACCGCGACGGCTATTACTGGGCCAATGTCGCCTTCCACGAGCGCTTCGCCGATCTGGCGCGCAACAAGACCTTGCAGCGCATTCTGGAAAGTCTTGCGCTGCGCAGCCTGCGCCTGCGCCGGCTTACGTTGTCGAGCCCGGGACGCACGCACCGTTCGCTCGCGGACCACGTGCGGCTCGTCGGCGCGCTGGAGGACCGCGACGGCGAGCTTGCGTCCGCGCTGATCAAGGCGAACGTGCTCGGCGCGCTCAAGCTGCTCGAGCAGTTGCTCGCGGATGGAGATAAAAAGGCATGATACGCAGCACCGAGCGCTTTCTCACCACGCACACCGGCAGCCTGCCGCGCCCGGACGATCTGA
>DATEKY010000034.1:0-8003 GCA_035277225.1 Xanthobacteraceae bacterium | reverse complement strand
CGCGAGTTCAATCTCTCCGAAACCGTGTTCGTGTTTCCGCCCGCCGACAAGGCGAACCGCGCCAAGCTGCGCATCTTCACGCCGGCGCGCGAGCTGCCGTTCGCCGGTCACCCGACCGTCGGCACCGCGGTGCTGATCGGGCGCATCGACGGCGGCGGGCAGCGCACCTTCACGCTGGAAGAGCAGGTCGGGCTTGTGCCATGCCGGGTGACGTCGACGGGACCGGACAGCGGGAGCGCGTCGTTCGATATCCCGCGCCTCCCGTCGCAGACCGAGGGCAGCGCGGATGCCGGCGCGATCGCGCGGGCGCTCGGCTTGTCACCCACCGACATCGGGTTCGACGGGCTCGCTGCGCAGCGCTGGTCGGCGGGAAATCCGTTCACCATCGTGCCGGTCGCGACGATCGAGGCGGTCGGGCGCTGCCGTCCGGACCTTGCGCATTTCGAGGCGGCCTTTGGCGGCGGCTTCGCGGCGCCGTTCGTGGTGTGCCGCCAGACCAGCGAAGCCGGGCACGATTTCCACGCGCGCATGTTCGCGCCGGGCTCGGGCATCAGCGAGGATCCGGCGACCGGATCGGCCGCGGCCGCATTCGCCGGCTACCTGGCGGCGAGCGGACGATACCAGGATGGCGAACGCCTCGTGCGCATCGAGCAGGGCTACGAGATGGGCCGCCCGAGCCTGATGGAACTCACGCTCAGGCTCGCCGGCGGGAAGCTGACCGGCGCCGCGATCGCCGGCGGCGCCGTGGTCGTGATGGAGGGCACCATCGAGGCTTGACCGGCGCCCGCGCGCCTGCGACCACGCGCGCGCATGGACGACATCCCGATCATTCCGCTGACCCGGCTCGACCTGCGCTACGAGCCGGACGAATGGCCGTTCGCGGTCGCGCGGCGCGCCGAGATCGATGCGCATTTTGTCAGACTGCGCGCCGACAAGCCGCAACTGTGGAACGGCCGCGTGCTGATGATGCGGCGCGGCGGCATCGCAGACGGCGTGCTCTCCGGCGCGTATCTCGAGACCGACTTCGCGAGCTTCATCGCGTGGCGCGACTGGGGCTTTCCCGACACGACGATGTGCAATTGCTTCGCGATGGCGGCGCTGCGCGCGGCCGACGGCGCGTTTCTCCTGGGGCGGATGGGCCCGCACACGTCAACCGCAGGGCAGATTTATTTCGCGGCGGGGACGCCGGACCCGGCCGATGTGGTCGGCGATACCGTCGACCTCGAACGCGGCGTGATCCGCGAGCTCACCGAGGAGACCGGCCTGACTCTCGCCGATGTAGCGCCGCAGCCGGGCTGGACAGCGACGCCGTTCGGGCAGCGCATCGCGCTGATGAAGATCATGCAGTCGAGCGAGGATGCGGACGCGCTGCGTGCGCGCATCGTCGCCAATCTCGCGCGCCAGCCGGCGCCGGAGCTGTCGGATATCTACATCGTGCGCTCAGCTGACGATCTCGACGCGCGCATGCCGCCCTATGTGCGGGCCTATCTGTCGGCAGCGCTTGCCAATCGGCGCCGCACGGCGTGAAGTGATGCCATGAAGCTCGAAAAGATCATCAAGCGCTTCCGGGTCGACAGACCGGACAAGTTTCGCCTCGCGGATGTCGATCCGGCCGATACCTGCGGCCTCGACATCGAGAAGGCCGACGCCAAGGCGCTGCTCGCCGATGGCGTGGAGCGGCTCGCGGCGCTGCAGGAGAAGCTCTACGCGCAGGATCGCTGGTCGGTGCTGATCGTGCTGCAGGCGATGGACGCGGCCGGCAAGGACGGCGCGGTGAAGCACGTGATGTCGGGCGTCAATCCGCAGGGCTGCCAGGTGCATGCCTTCAAGCAGCCGAGCCGCGAGGAACTCGATCACGATTTCCTCTGGCGCATCGCCAAGGCGCTGCCGGAGCGCGGTCGCATCGGCATCTTCAACCGCTCGCATTACGAAGATGTGCTGGTCGTGCGGGTGCATCCCGAAATCCTGGCGCGCCAGCGGCTGCCCGACGCGCTGACCGGCAAGGACATCTGGGACGAGCGGTTCAAGAGCATCCGCGAATTCGAGCGGCACCTGGCGCGCAACGGCACGCTGGTGCTGAAGTTCTTCCTGCACATCTCCAAGGAAGAGCAGCGCCAGCGCTTCCTCGCGCGGCTGGAAGAGCCGGGCAAGCGCTGGAAGTTCGAGATGGGCGACGTCGCCGAGCGCAAGCTCTGGGACAAGTACATGCACGCCTATGAGGATGCGATCCGCCATACCAGCCGGCCGGAGGCGCCGTGGCATGTCGTGCCGGCCGACAACAAGCGCTTCGCGCGGCTGGTGATCGCGGAATCGATCGTCGAGGCGATGGAGAACCTCGATCTGCAATTTCCCAAGGTCGAGGGCGCGGCGCTGAAGGAGCTGCAGAAGGTGCGCCGCGCATTGCTGGCCGAGGCGCCGAAGCGGAAATGAGCGTCGCAATCCGCCGCTATGCGGATGCCGACCACGCGGCGGTGCGCGATCTGTTCATCCGGGTGAACCGCGAGCTTGCGCCGCCGGACCATCGCGCCGCGTTCGAAAGCTACATCGCGCGGTCGCTGACCGAAGAGATCGACCGGCTCGCGGAGTATTATTCCGCCAAGCAGGGCGCGTTCTTCGTCGTGCATGAGGGTGAGACGTTTGCCGGCATGTTCGGCCTCGAAGGCCTCGGGACGCGGTCGGCCGAGCTGCGCCGCATGTATCTCGGCAAAACGTTTCGCGGCCGCGGGCTGGCGCGCGCGATGCTCGACCGCGCCGAAGCGGAGTGTCGCGACACCGGCACGCCGGTGCTGACGCTCAGCACATCCGAACTGCAGCAGGCCGCACTCGCGTTCTATCGCAAGTCCGGATACCGGCTGGTGCGCGAGGAGACGGCGGCGGCGCAGACCAACAAGACCGTCGGCGGCAACATCCGGCGCTATTATTTCGAGAAGCTTCTCTGAGTCGCCGAGTTCGGAAGCGCGTCGGCAAGAAGGACTCAAGCGCGCGCCGCACGCGCGGTATGTGTTGCTGCGCCCTCTCCCCTTGAGGGAGAGGGCAGCTCATCATGTCCACGCAGAAGAGCGGGTGAGGGGTACCCCTCACCCGACCGAGAATGTTGACAATCCTGCGATGCCCTCTCCCTCAAGGGGAGAGGGCACAGATACGGCTGCCGCCACTTGCGGCGAAAACGCAGCACGGCCGAAAGGGTCATCCTTGCTGACATATTCATGCCTTGCATCGCCGCTCGGTTGTCCGCTAGAACCCCGCGGTTCGCACTGCTCCCGCGGTAAGGCTCGGTTTACCATTCCGGCCCACCTTCAGGGACGCACAGAGGGTTGAGAATGTCGATTCGCCGCGATGACCGCGCGATCGCTCCGGGGGCCTCGGCCCGGCCGGCTCTCGCCCTTATTCTGAACCTCCTTCTTATCAGCCCCTGAGGGCCGGTCGGGCGCATGCGCCTGGGCACTCAGGGGATTTGAGAACCCCCGAGCGCCCGTCCGGGCGCATTTGTCAGATCAAGCGCCGCTGAGCGCAGACTTCAAGAAGGACCAGTTCAATGACCGCCACCCAGTCCGAGAAAGACCGCGTCAAGATCTTCGACACGACGTTGCGCGACGGCGAGCAGTGCCCCGGCGCCACGATGACCCACGAGGAAAAGATCGAGGTCGCCGAATTGCTCGACACCATGGGCGTCGACATCATCGAGGCGGGCTTCCCGATCGCCTCGGAGGGCGACTTCTACGCCGTCAACGAGATCGCCAAGCGGGCGAAGAACTCGGTGATCTGCGGCCTCTCGCGCGCGGCCTTCAACGACATCGACCGCTGCGCCGAGGCGATCAAGCCGGCCGAGCGCAAGCGCATCCATACCTTCCTGTCCACCTCGCCGGTGCACATGAAGTGGAAGCTGCAGAAGGAGCCGCACCAGGTGCTCGACATGGTGATCGCGCAGGTGACGCGCGCGCGCAATCACGTCGAGGACGTCGAGTGGAGCGCCGAGGACGGCACGCGCACCGAGTTCGAATTCCTCTGCCGCTGCGTCGAGGCCGCGATCAAGGCCGGCGCCACCACGATCAACATCCCGGACACCGTCGGCTACACCACGCCGGAGGAATATTTCGAGATGTTCCGGAAAGTGCGCGAGGCGGTGCCGAATTCCGACAAGGCGGTGTTCTCGGTGCACTGCCACAACGACCTCGGCATGGCGGTCGCCAATTCGCTCGCCGGCGTGAAGGCGGGCGCGCGGCAGATCGAATGCACCATCAACGGCATCGGCGAGCGCGCCGGCAACGCGGCGCTGGAAGAAGTCGTGATGGCGATGAAGGTGCGCAACGACGTGCTGCCGTTCTGGACCGGCATCGACGCCACGATGCTCACGCGCGCCTCGAAGCTGGTCGCGGCCGCGACCTCGTTCCCGGTGCAGTTCAACAAGGCGATCGTCGGGCGCAATGCGTTCGCGCACGAGAGCGGCATCCACCAGGACGGCATGCTGAAGAACGCGCAGACTTACGAGATCATGACGCCGGAAAGCGTCGGCGTGAAGCAGACCTCGCTGGTGATGGGCAAGCACTCGGGCCGCCACGCCTTCGTGCACAAGCTCGAGGAGATGGGCTATCACCTGCAGTCGAACCAGATGGAAGACGCGTTCGTGCGCTTCAAGGCGCTGGCCGACCGCAAGAAGCACGTCTACGACGAGGACATCGAGGCGCTGGTCGACGAGGAGATCGCGCACGCGCAGGACCGCATCAAGCTGGTCTCGCTCTCGGTGATCGCCGGCACGCGCGGGCCGCAACGCGCCACGATGAAGCTCGACATCGAAGGGCGCCAGCAGATCGAGGAATGCGAGGGCAACGGCCCGGTCGATGCCGTGTTCAACTGCATCAAGGCGATCGTGCCGCACGAGGTGGTGCTCGAGCTCTACCAGGTGCACGCCGTGACGGCGGGGACCGACGCGCAGGCCGAGGTCTCGGTGCGTCTCTCGGAGAACGGGCGCTCGGTGACCGCCAAGGGCGCCGATCCGGACACGCTGGTCGCCTCGGCCAAGGCCTATCTCGGCGCGCTCAACAAGCTGCTGGTGCGCCGCACGCGCGGCGAGGTCGTGGTCGGGCACAAGCGCATCCATTCGACCGAGGTTGGGTAACACCCTGCGTCATCGCCCGCGAAGGCGGGCGACCCAGTAATCGCTGCGCGTCGTTTGGCGCGCGGCTTTACAGGTTTCCGGCCTTCTGCGTTTACTGGATGCTCCGCCATCAGGGCGGTTACGCCCGTCTTCGACGGGCTATGCGCGGGGCATGACGTTTCGCGCGTGGGAGCGACTTGATGTCCATCGAAGTTTACCTCGCCTACGTTCTCGCCTGCATCCTAATCACCATCATCCCCGGTCCGACCGTCACGTTGATCATCGCGAACAGTCTGACGCACGGCACGCGTGCGGGCCTGCTCAACGTCGCAGGCACGCAGCTCGGGCTTGCGATCATGCTCGGCGTGCTGCTGGTCGGCCTCTCGTCGATCATCGCCACGATGGGCGTCTGGTTCGACTGGGTGCGCATCGCGGGCGCAGTCTATCTGATCTGGCTCGGCTGGAAGCTGCTGCGCGCGAATGCCGGCTTCGGCGAGGTCGGCCGCACGCCGAAGCCGCGGGGCGGATTCTTCCTGCAGGGCTTCCTGGTGCTGATGAGCAATCCGAAGGCGCTGCTCTGGTTCGGCGCATTCATTCCCCAGTTCGTCGATCCAGCCGGGAATTACATTGCGCAAATCATGCTGCTCGGCGCGACCGCAATGGCGACCGCGGCGCTGACCGACGGCGCCTATGCGATCCTTGGCGGCCGCACCGGGCGTTTCATGTCGCAGAAACGCATTCGCCTTGCCTCGCAGCTAAGCGGCCTGTTCCTGATCGGCGGCGGTGTCTGGCTCGCCTTCACGCGCGCGCGATAACAATCTGTCGCGGGAGGCCGCGTCCCGGTAATTTTCAAAAACTAACGCAGCGGCAATTTACCGATTTGCCCCGATCTTCTTTGCTGATGCAGCGTTTTTGTGCTGGAACTGCCGCGCTGTAACGTAACTTAATCATCCTTGATGGAACGCGCCCCGACGAACACATTTCGTCCGCATTTTCTTCGCTTTGCGGGCATGTTTGGTGCGTAATCGCCCCTCCATCATCGCAACCCCGGATTGGAGAGCCTGCATGAAGAAGGCAGTGTTCGCGGGCGCTGTGGCGCTCGCGATGATGGGACCACTGTTGGTTTCGGAACATGGTTTTGGCCCCGCACCGGCGGCGGCTCAGGACGTTGTCGTGACCGAGGGCAAGATCGCGCGTCTGCGCGCGGCGCTCCGCCTCACCGGCGAGCAGATCCAGCACTGGCGTCCGGTCGAGGCCGCGCTGCGCGCCGCGATCCGCGAGCAGCGCGAGGGCGACGGCTGGGTGCGCAAGGTGCGCAACCGCGTCGGCGAGTATGCGGGCGGCGCGATGGCGCTGCAGCGGGCAATGTCGGCAGCCGGGCCGCTGATCGCCAGCCTCGACGAGAAGCAGCGCGAAAGCGGCCGCAATGCACTGCGCTCGATGGGCGGCGGCGCGCTGTTCTAGTCGCGTTTTTCCGTTTTTGCGTCTTGCAGCCTTCCGTCGTTCGACGGGAGGCTGTTTGCATTCGCCGGATAGTCAGCGCGTGCCAGCCGTGTCATTGATTCGGGCATGGCCAACGAAGCGCCGCAGATTGCCGACGAGGTACGCGTGGTGCCGGGGCGCGCCTGCGGCACCTGCAGCCTGTGCTGCAAGGTGGTCGGCGTCGAGGAGCTGGCGAAGCCGATCGGCGCGTGGTGCCCGCACTGCAAGCGGGCGAACGGCTGCGCGATCTATCAGCAGCGCCCGCAAAGCTGCCGCACCTTCATGTGCCAGTGGCTGCTCGCCGAGGGGCTCGGGCCCGAGTGGAAGCCGGACCGCGCCAAGTTCGCGCTGCTCAAATCGGAAGGCGGACGGCATCTCACCGCTTTCGTCGATCCGGGCAGTCCCGGCGCATGGCGGCGTTCGCCGTATTACGAGACGTTGAAGCAATGGGCGAGGCTCGGCGTGCCGGCGACCGGCCCCGTGCGCCTGGTCGACGTGATGATCGGGGAACGCTGCATCGTGATCCTGCCGGATCGCGACGTCGACATCGGCCCGCTGAAAGCAGGCGAGATGATACAAGTCCAGCGCAAGCCCTCGGCGACGGGCGAGACCATCGAGGTGGTCAAGATGCGCCGTCCCGCGCGCGACGCGAACCGGGCTGATCCTTGAACGCTGCATCCGAACAGGCCGGAACACGGCAGCCCGCACCGGGCCGCGAATGCGGCACCTGCACGCTGTGCTGCAAGCTGATCGCCGTCACCGCGCTGGAGAAGCCGCCGGGCACCTGGTGTCCGCATTGCGTGCGCGGGAAAGGCTGTGGCATCTACGAGACGCGGCCGACCGAGTGCCGCACCTTCTATTGCCACTGGATGCTGGAGAAGGGCCTGACGGGCGACTGGAAGCCCGAGAAGGCGAAGTTCGCGCTGGTGACGAGCGAAGGCGGGCACATGACGGCGTTCGTCGACCCGGGCTTTCCCGGCGCGTGGCGCAATTCACCTTACTTCGAGACCTTGAAGCGCTGGTCGCTCGAAGGCGCGCGCGCCAACCCGGCACGCATCGTGACGGTGCGGATCGGCACGCGCGGCATCGTCATCCTGCCCGACCGCGAGATCGACATCGGCGTGATCGGCCCGAACGATGCGATCAGGCTCGAGCCGGGCCCGGGCGGACGCATCGAGGTGCATAAGGGCCCGCGCGAAGGCGCATAGCTCCGTGTCGCCGGCCGCCATACACTCGCGCAAAACGAGAGGCGGGAGGAGCGAATGCGCGCGCACCTTCGATTCGTTGCGGCAGCTTTGGTCGCTGCTGTGTGCGTCAGTCTTCCTGCCGTCGCCGACGACTATCCGTCGCGACCGGTCACCTTGATCGTGCCGTATCCGCCCGGCGGCGGGGTCGACACCATCGCGCGCGTGATGGCGCAGAAGCT
>DATEKY010000033.1:0-6181 GCA_035277225.1 Xanthobacteraceae bacterium | reverse complement strand
GCGCCGCGCAGTCGCAGCCGAGACCTGCTCGCGCGTGATCGTCGCCGCATAGGCGAAGCGCTCCTTGACGCCGGGCCCGAGCTGCGGCTTTGCCTCGGTCACCCACGCGCCGAGCGTCGCCCAGATTTCGGCGGCCTGCAGCGTGCGGAACACCTCGAACCAGTCGGATAGCCCTTCCGCACTGATATTCATCCGCACATTGCTGCGAAGCGCGGCCTTTGCCGTCTCGGCCGCAGGCTGCAGCGCAGCGGCGACCGGCGGCTCGACCTGCGCCCAGGCATCCTCGGCGATGATCAGCCGCGCCGGAGGCGCGGCCTTGTCCGCGCCAAGCAAAACGTTGCCGACCCGTTCGAACAACGCGATGTCGCGCGCGAACCAGCCGATGGCATCGAAGCTCGGCCCGAACGGCAGCACGCCCTCGGCGGAGACGCGCCCATGGGTTGGACGCAAGCCGATGATCCCGCAATAACTGGCGGGAATCCGGATGGACCCGCCGCAGTCGGTGCCGAGCGCGAAATCGACGAGCCCGCCTGCGACGGCCGCCGCGGAGCCGTTCGAAGAGCCTCCCGGGATCCGGCCGGGCGCGTTGACATTGACCGGCGTTCCGAAGTGGACGTTCTCGCCGGTGAGGCTGTAGCAAAGCTCATCGCAATGGGTCTTGCCGACCATGTCGGCGCCGGCGGCGAGCAACTGTTTGACGGCGGTCGCGGTCTCGCGTGCGGGCGGGTGGGTGCGCAGCCAGTCCGGCTGGCCGAAGCCGGTCCGCGCGCCCTCGATGTTGAACGCATCCTTCACGGCGAACGTGAGGCCCGTAAGCGGTCCTGCCGCTGACCCTTTCAACGACGCGTGATTCTCGCGGCAGAAGGATCCGAGCGGATCGTTCGGCGCTGTCCAGGCCGTCATCGTCAAATCATCTCCCAGGTCAACGTCCCGCCGCAGGCGCGTGCGTCGGCTGCATCCGACATTGAGCGGCGCACCAGGCCCGCAAGGGCCCGGTGCGTCGAAGGCACGCGGCTACTTCAGCCGGCCGGTCTTCTGGTAGAACTCCTTCTCGCGCGTCGCATACGCGTTGAGGTTCTGCAGCATCGTGGCGGGATTGGTGAGCTTCGAATCGAAGTACACGCCGGCCTTCTTGTATTCGGCGATCAGCTCGGGATCCTTCATCGCGGCCTGCACGGCGGCGCCGAGATAGGCCTTGCGGTCCGCCTGCGTCCCCTTCGGAACGACGGCGAAGCGGATGATGATCCACTGATACTCGTTGCCGCCGAGCGCCTCGTTCATGGTGGGCATGTCTTTCAGGAAGTCCATGCGGTCGGGCGCCGCGACGCCGAGCGGCGCCACCTTGCCGGCCTCGAGATGGCCGCGGAATTCCGAGTAGAAGCCTTGCGCGATGTCGACGTTGCCGCCGATCAATGCCGTGATGCCGGCGCCGCCGCCCTGGAACGGGACGCGCAGGAACTTGGCGCCGAAGTTCGCCTCGATCTGATCGACGATGTAGTCCCACATGCTGCCCGGCACGGTCGCGATGCGCACCGTGTTCGGCTTGTCCTTCGCGGTTTGCACGATCTGCTTCACCGACATGCCCTTGTAGGGGCCTTCGGTCGAGCCGATCCAGATCAGCGCGTCGGAGTTGATGTAGCCGATCGGCTCCAGATCGGTGTAGGCCCAGCGGTTTTGCGCCCGCAGCATCGCGTCGCCCCACATCAGATTGGCGATCACGCCGACCGTGTAGCCGTCGGGCTTGGCCTGCGTGGCGAGATAGGTGTGGCCGACCATGCCGGCGCCGCCGGTGCGGTTGTTCACGATGATGCGGTCGCCGCTGACTTTCTCGACGGTCTTGGCGAGCAGGCGCCCGGTGACGTCCATGCCGCCGCCGGCCGGATAAACCACCGTGAACTCGATCGGCTCGGTCGGGAAGTCCTTCGGCTTGAGCTTGGCGAGCTCGGCCTTGGTGTCACCGCCTTGCGCGGCGGCCGGCGTTGCGGCCAGAGCGGCCGCCAGCGCCAGCGCGATTGCAGAGAATTTCATGGCATTCCTCCCTCGGTTTTTCTCTTGCGGCGGAACATCAAAGCGACAAGCACCGCGCTGGCCGCGAGCAGCAGCGCGGTACCCGGCCGTTGGAAAAAGATCATGGCGCCGTCGGCCGACATCGCCAAGGACTGGCGCATCGACTGCTCCAGCATCGGCGCGAGCACGAACGCGATCACGAACGGCGCGAGATCGTATTCGAGCTTGCGCAGCACGTAACCGGCGATGCCGAAGCCGAGCATGACCCACAGATCGAACACGTTCTTGTTCGCCGAGTATGTGCCGATGACGGAGAGCAGCAGCACCACGGGAAACAGCACACGATAGGGGATGCGCAACAGCTGCGCCCACAGGCCGACCAGCGGCAGGTTGAGCAGCAGCAGGAATACGTTGCCGACGTACATGCTGGCGACGATGCCCCAGAACAGGTCGGGCCGCTGGGTGACGAACAGCGGGCCCGGCTGGATGCCGTGAATGACCAGCGCGCCGAGCAGCAGCGCCGTGACGGGATTGCCCGGAATGCCGAGCGAGAGAACCGGAATGAGGCTGCCGGCAACCGCGGCGTTGTTGGCGGATTCCGGCCCCGCCACGCCCTCGATCGCGCCCTCGCCGAAGCGCTCGGGCGTGTCGGAGACGCGCCGCTCCAGCGCGTACGACATGAAGGACGCGGTGACCGGCCCGCCGCCCGGGACCAGCCCGAGCACGAACCCGAGCCCGCTGCCGCGCAGCATCGGCTTCCAGGATTGGCGCCAGTCGTCGAGCGTCGGCCACAGGCCGCGAATCTTGTCCGAGACGAGCGTGCTCTTGGCCATCGTCTCGACATTGCTCAGCACTTCGGAGACGCCGAACAGCCCGATCACCACCGCGAGCAGCTCGATGCCGGCGGACAGATCGACCGAGCCGAAGGTGAACCGCTCGCGGCCGTTCACCACGTCGAGGCCGATCGCCGCGCAGAGGAAGCCGAGCGCGATCATCAGCACGCCCTTCACCGGCGAGCCGGTGATCATGTAGAGCGTGCAGACGAGGCCGAGCACCATCAGGCCGAAGTTCTCCGGCGGCCCGAAGCGGATGGCGAGCGCGGCGATCGCCGGCGCGAAGAACGTCATGATGATGACGCCGAGCGTCCCGGCGAAGAACGAGCCGAGCGCCGCGATGCCGAGCGCCGCGCCGGCGCGGCCTTGGCGCGCCAGCTTGTGCCCGTCGAGGCAGGTCACGACCGATGCCGCTTCGCCCGGGATGTTCAGCAGGATCGATGTGGTCGAGCCGCCGTACATCGCGCCGTAGAAGATCGACGCGAGCATCACCATGCCGCCGACCGGCTGCAGCGTGAAGGTCACCGGCAGCAGCAGCGCGAGCGCCGCCATCGGGCCGACGCCCGGCAGCACGCCGACCAGGGTGCCGATCAGGCTCCCGAGCAGGCAGAGATAAAGGTTCTGCAGCGTCAGGATGACGCCGAACCCGTGCATGAGGCCGTTGATCGCGTCCATCGGTCAGAAACCCCACGGGCCGCGCGGCAACGGCATGCCGAGGAGGTGTCCGAACAGCCAGACCACGGCGATCACCGAGGCGATCGCCAGCAGCACCGACATCGCCCAGCTGCTCTGCTCGACGGTGCGCAGCAGGATCAGCATCGTGATCGCGCCGGTGATGGCGAAGCCGAGATACGGAATGCCGATTGCGAACAGCGCAAGGCCCGCGATTACGCCGCCGACGCGCCACAGCGCAGCGCCCCGCGGGAAATCCGGCGACGGCGCGAGGCTCGAACGCTGCAGCATCAGTGCCACGCCGGAACCGGCGATGATGATGGACGCGATCAGCGGGAACAGACCGCTGTCCGGACCGGACGGCCCCATCACGCCCAGCGTCCACGCATAGGCGGCGGCCGCCGCGCCGAGCGCAATCCAGAACGCATTGAGCGCGCGCTCGAACATGCGGTCTTCCCCTGTTTGCGTCACCGCGATTTACAGCGCCATCGCGGCGGCTTCCCCCTCATGGATCGCACAGAGCAGGTTGCGTGGCGCCATGCAATCACCGACCAACCGCGTCTCGACGCCGGCCTGTTGCAGCGGCAGCGCCAGCGCATCGTCGGCGACGCGCGGCGTCGACCACAGGAACAGGTCCACGTTCTCGATCTCGTGCGACCGGCCGGTGAAGACGTTGCGCCACGTTAGCACGCCGTTGCGCAACATGGAGGGCTCCGCCGCCAGGACGATCTCGGCGTCGGCGTCGTACAGCCTGCGGTATACGCCGATCGCGCTGCAGTAATTCACATTGCGGGCGAGCTGCGTGCGCGGGGTGAGCAACATGACTTTCTCGTAGCGCTGCGCCAGCGCATCCGCCACCGCGTAGGTCGCAGCGCTATGGTCCATGTCGTACAGCACCGCCGCGCCGTGGGAACGCCCGAGCTGAAGGTGGCCGTCCCAGTCGCGCGCGGACTGCCCGGTGCCGGTGAAATGCTCAGGCGCGCGCAGGTGGGAGCCGGTTGCGACGATCACGGTGTCGGGCTTGAGCGGGAGGATCATCTCGGGCGTCGCCTTCGCGCCGAGCTCCGTCTTCGCACCGGCCGCGCGCAGCTGCCGCTCCATCCACGACAGCACGTGGCGGTACTCGTCGCGCCCGGGCAGCGACGCCTCCCAACGCAGCTTGCCGCCGATCTCGCCCGATGCGCCGAACAGCGTCACATCGTGCCCGCGTTGTGCGGCGACACGCGCCGCTTGCAGCCCAGCCGGGCCGGCGCCGACCACGACAACGCGTTTCCGCTTGGCTGCGCCGTTCGGCCGCCAGTTCGACTCGCCCTTGGTGGCAAGCTGCGGGTTGTGGATCTCGGCCAGCGGCTTGCCGACATGGATCTCGCCCCAGGCGAAATTGTCGTAGCTCGACGGGCGGATATCGTCGACGCGGCCTTCGCGCGCCTTGTTCGGCCAGTCGGCATCGGCGATCAGCGCGCGCGTGATGCCAACGAAATCGCCCGCGCCGTTCGCGATCGCGGCTTCGGCCTCGGCCGGCATCGCGATGCGGCCGATCGCCATCACGGGCTTGCCGGCTGCTGCGGGCCGTACTTGTCTGTGGATGCCGAGAAAATGCGCGCGCCGAAAATGCATGTCCGGCACGTGGTTTTCGAGGCTGTTGGTGAAGTTGCCCTGGCTGTAGGCGAAATAGTCGAGCGTGCCGTGCTTTGCGAGCGCTGCCGTGATGCGCGCCGCCTCATCCGGATCGATGCCGCCGCTGACGCCTTCATCGCCCGGCATCTTGAGGCCGACGATGAAATCCTTGCCGCAGGCAGCGCGGATCGCGTCGCTGACGTCTGCGACGAAGCGCACGCGGTTCTCGAGCGAACCGCCGTATTGATCGGTGCGCGTGTTCGACCACGGCGAGAGGATCTGCGTGATCAAATAGCCATGCGCGCCGTGCAGCTCGACGCCGGAAAAGCCGCAGCGCTTGAGCCGCTGCGCCACAGCGAGATATTCGTCCGCGACCTGACGCAACTCATCCGTGGTCATCACGTGCGGCACGGTCCAGCTGTAGGCGTCGGGCTGGTCCGAGATGCCCTTCGGCGAGCGCACCGGGCTCCACAGCTGCTGGCGACCCGGATGCCAGAGCTGCGCGACCAGGCACGCGCCCGCGCCTTCGACCTGCTCGGCGGTGCGCTTGAAGCCATCCTCGTTCTCGGCCTCGTAGCCGGTGACGATCGCGCCATGCGCAAGCGCGGCCGGATCGACCGCGATGACCTCGCTGACGATCATGCCGGCGCCGCCCTTGGCGCGCTCGGCGAGGAAATTGGTCCAGCGCTCGGTGACGCGGTGGCCGACGCCGTAATTGGTCAGGGTCGCCGGCAACGCGATGCGGTTGCGCAGTGTGCGCTGGCCGACTTGAAGCGGACGGAAAAGATGCGGGAAAAACGCGTTGTCACTCACGAGTGGCCTTTCAGATCGGATTTCGTTCGACCAGCTGGCGCGCGATGATGATGCGCTGCAGCTCGTTGGTGCCTTCGCCGATGCACAACAGCGGGGCGTCGCGGTAATAGCGCTCGATGTTGAGCTCTTTCGAATAGCCGTAGGCGCCGTGGATGCGCATCGCGTCGGTCGCGTTCTCGAGCGCTGCTTCTGACGCGGCGTATTTCGCCATTCCGGCTTCCATGTCGCAGCGCAGGCCC
>DATEKY010000032.1:0-3529 GCA_035277225.1 Xanthobacteraceae bacterium | reverse complement strand
TTGGTGATGGTGCCGCCGGACTCGGCCTTCCAGGCCCAGACCTTTTCGAGGAATTTCTCGCGCCCGATGTCGCGGCGGGACGGCTCCTGCCGTTCCATCATCTGCCGCTCGACCACCATCTGCGTCGCGATGCCGGCATGGTCGGTGCCGGGCTGCCACAGCACGTCGCGCCCGCGCATGCGCTCGAAGCGGCACAGGATGTCCTGCAGCGTGTTGTTGAGCGCGTGGCCCATGTGCAGCGAGCCGGTCACGTTCGGCGGCGGAATGACGATGGTGTAGGGCGCAGCGTCGCGCCGCTCCGGCCGCCCGCAGCGAAACGCCTGCGCGGCTTCCCAGGTCTGGTAGATGCGCCCTTCGACGTCGCCCGGCTGATAGGTTTTCTCGATGGTCATGTGCGCCAAATAGGGGATTGCGGCCCGCGCTGGCAAGGGATGGCGTGGCGCGCGCGAGCCAAGTTCGATTCACGGCCGGCGAAGCGCTACAAGGCGGGAAGCCGCAACACAATCGAAGAGCACCTGCCCTGCCCGCCGACGTTCCGCCCAAAGAAACGCCGACTCGCGCCATCGCGCTGCTCGCGCTTGCGGGTTTCGCCTCGCAGGCGATGGTGCGCGCCACGGATTCGCTGCTTCCGCAGATTGCCGCCGATATCGGCGTGACCGTCGGCGCGGCGTCGATCATCGTCACGCTCTACGCGGTCACCCACGGCTCGGTGCAGCTGATTATCGGCCCGGTCGGCGACCGGTTCGGCAAGTTTCGCTCCGTCGCGATCGCCTGCTCGCTCTGCGCGCTGACCGTGCTTGCCTGCGGGCTCGCGCAATCGCTGACTGCGCTCGCACTGGCGCGCATCGCGGCAGCGCTCACCGCCGGATGGATCATCCCGCTCGGCATGGCGTTCGTCGGCGATGCGGTTCCCTACGAGCGGCGCCAGCAGGTGCTCGGCCGCTACCTGACCGGACAGATCACCGGGCAGCTGTTCGGACAGGCGGCCGGCGGCATCATCGGCGACCTGTTCGGCTGGCGCGCGGTCTTCTTCATTCTGGCGGCCGTGTTCACGCTGACGGCGGTCGCGCTGTTCCGCGAGCTTGCGATCAATCCGACCACGCGTCCGCAATTGGGCGGCGAAGCGCGCTCGCGCGGATTTGCCGCCGATTATTCCATCGTGCTGGCAAACCCGTGGGCGCGCGTCCTGCTGTTCGCCGCGGTCGTCGAGGCGGCGCTGATGTGGGGCGCATTCGCCTATGTGGGGGCGGACCTGCATCTGCGCTTCGGCCTGTCGTTCACCCTGATCGGGTTGATCGTCGCGATGTTCGGCATCGGCGGGCTGACCTATGCGGCGCTGGTGCCGCGTCTGGTCGGGCGCTTCGGGCAGACCGGCCTTGCGACGCTGGGCGGACTGCTGATCGGCGCCGCCTATCTGGCGCTCGCGCTCGCGCCGGCCTGGTGGATTGCGCCGCCGAGCGTGGTCGCGGTCGGGCTCGGCTTCTACATGCTGCACAACACGCTGCAGACCAATGCGACGCAGATGTCGCCGCAGGCGCGCGGCACCGCGGTCGCGCTGTTCTCGTCGGCGCTCTATGTCGGTCAGTCGGCCGGCGTCGCTGCGGGCTCGCTGCTGATCGACCGCGCCGGCGGCCCGGCGATCTTCGTGATCGCGGCGCTGCTGCTTCCGGTGCTCGGATTCTGGTTCGCCGCGAGGCTGCGCCGGCGGAGCGTGACTTAACCGCGGCCGCGCGCGACGCGCTCGATCTCCTGCCGCACCAGGCGCTCGACCAAGGTCGGCAGGTTGTTGTCGAGCCAGTGCTGCAGCATCGGGCGCAGCATTTCCTTCACCAGGTCTTCGAGCGTCTTGGCGTTCTGCACCAGCACGGTGTGCGCGAGCGCGTTGAACGCCGAATCGACCGCGGCGGCCGTCGCCGACGACATGATGTCCGGCTCGGCCATCATCGGCGGCCGGGGCGGCGGCGCCGCACGTGGCGGTTCGGCCGCGCGTGGTGGAGGCGGTGGTGGCGGCTCGGACACGGACGCCTCGTCGAACACGACGTCCTGCTGCGCGTCGATCGTTCGGAAAGCCGGCGTGGCCGGCGCCTGCATCGCTTCGGTCAGTTCGAGCACATCGGGTTCCGGCGCACGCTCGCGCGCAGGCGTTGGCGGCGCAGGCTCGGGCTCGGGATCGCCGAGACCCGCGAGCATCGCGTCGATGTCGTCCTGCTTCATTGCGGCGGGTGGCGGAGGAACCGGCTTCGGCGGCGGTGGTGGCGCCTTCGGCTCGGCCTTCGCCTCGGGCTTGGCCTCCGGCTTCTTGGCGCCGTCGTCGTCGGCGATGATCCTCCGGATGGAGGCCAGAATCTCCTCCATCGAGGGTTCTTGCGCCTTCGCCGCCTGCGTCATCCGCCGCTTTCCTTCGTCCGCTCGCGGTGCGCGCTCTCGCCGATCCGCGAATCAGTCGCGCAGAGACGCAATATGCGAGGATTCGCGGGCGTTTGGCAGGCGCAAGGTTTGCGGCGGGCAAAGTCCTGTGGACAGGACGCCGTCGCAACACAAGGGATTGTGCGGATTCAGAGCATGGTCCGGAAAAGTGGATACCGGTTTTGCGAAAAGACCATGTTCAAATGAAAGAGCTCAGCGCCCGTCGGGCGTGCGCACGCCGAACCACTTGTCGCGCACCTGGTGATAGTGGACGCGCGGATCGTAGTCCTCGGTCTTGAGCGCAAGCACCTGCGGGGCGAGCCGTCCGACCGCCGCCAGCAGCGTGAACGACGCCACCACGCGGTCGCGTTGCGCGGTGACCAGCGACACGCGCGCGTTCACCAGTTCCTGCTGTGCATTGAGCACGTCCAGCGTGGTGCGCTGCCCGACGCGGGCTTCCTCGCGCACGCCGTTGAGCGCGACCTCGGTGGCGGTCACCTGCGCCTGCGCCGCGATGATCTGCGCCTTGGTGGCCTGCAGGGTAGCCCAGCCCTGCACCACGTTCGCCCGCGCCTGGTCGCGCTGCACATCGAGCTCGATGCGGCGCTGGCCCAGCGTCTCCTTCGCCTGACGGATGACCGAGTATTCCGCGCCGCCCTGATATATCGGCACGTTGACGCGTCCGAGCACCGTGCCGGTCAGCTGATCGAAGCTGCCCGGCGCGAGGTCCCAGCGCTTCTGCACGGTCGCTTCCGCGGTGACGGTCGGATAGAGCGAGCCCTCGGCGGCCTTCACGGCATAGAGCGCGGTATCGACGGTGTATTGGGCGGACGTGACGGTCGGATGCACGCCGCGGCCCTGCGCGATTGCGGCCTCGAGCGACTGCGGCGAGAGGCGATCGACCGGCATGGCGGCGCGCAACCCGATCGGCTCCACGCCGATGATGCGCCGATAGGCGGCCTGCGAGGCCTTCAGGTTCGCTTCCGCCGACAGCACCTGCGATTGCGCCGCCGCGACGCGCGATTCCGACTGCGCGACGTCGGTGCGCGTCACCTCGCCGACATTGAAGCGGTCGCGCGTCTGCTTGAGCTGCTCCTGCAGCACCTGCACGTTGCGCCGCTGC
>DATEKY010000031.1:0-4766 GCA_035277225.1 Xanthobacteraceae bacterium | reverse complement strand
GCGTTCATCTCGGGCGGCGGCGTCTCGGACGTTTACGTCTGCATGGTGCGCACCGGCGAGGGCGGCCCGCGCGGCATCTCCTGCATCGCAGTGGAGAAGGGCACGCCCGGGCTCTCCTACGGCGCGCAGGAGAAGAAGCTCGGCTGGAAATCGCAGCCGACCGCGATGGTGATGTTTACGGATTGCCGCGTGCCGGCGGAAAACCTGATCGGCAGCGAGGGGCAGGGCTTCAAGATCGCGATGGCCGGGCTCGACGGCGGGCGGCTCAATATCGCCGCCTGCTCGATCGGCGGCGCGCAGTTCTGCCTCGACCGCACCGTCGAATACATGCGCGAGCGCAAGCAGTTCGGCACGCGGCTCGCGGATTTCCAGGCGCTGGCGTTTCGTGTCGCCGATTATGCGACCGAGCTGCAGGCGGCGCGGCTGATGGTTCATCACGCGGCGAGCGCGGTCACCCACCGCGCGCCGGGTGCGACGCGGCTCGCCGCACAGGCCAAGCGCTTCGCGACTGACGTGGGCTTCGACGCGGTGAACGGCTGCCTGCAGCTGCACGGCGGCTACGGCTATCTGCGCGACCATCCGATCGAGCGGGTGCTGCGCGACGTGCGCGTGCACCAGATCCTCGAAGGCACCAACGAGGTGATGCGGCTGATCGTGAGCCGCGAGTTGCTCGGGAATTAGGCCGCGCTGCGCGCGCGGAACAGCATGGTCACGCGGTCGTCGGCTGAAGCATCGAGCGGCAGCTCCACGACGAAGGTCGCGCCTTGCGCCGCATCTGCCAGTTTCAAGGTGCCGCCGTTGCGTTCGGCGAGCTCGCGCGCGATCGCCAGGCCACGGCCGCTTCCGCCGGTGGTCGAGCGGTTGCCGAGAAACAGGCGCGACCGCACCGCCGCCGGCAGGCCGGGGCCGTCGTCCGCCACGGTGATCACCGCCATCGAGCCGATGCGCGCGAGGCTCACGCGGATGGTCTGGAGCGAACCGGTGCGGCGCGCGACCGTCGCGGCGTTGTGCAGAAGATTGAAGAGGATCCGGAACACGTCCTGCGCATCCGCCAGCACTGACGTCGGGTCTTGCGCGTCGACCTCGAGCGATACCGCCGCAGGCAAGGTGGAGGCGATCAGCTCGCGTACCTGGCCGATCGTGCGCGCGACGTCGACGCGTGCGCGCGTGGCCGACGGTCCACCGTCCGCTTGTTTCGCGGCGCCGCTGCACATGGCGGCGACGCGCGCCAGCAAAGCCTGCGTGGACGCGACCGTGCGGCTGCTTTGCGGGTTTTCCGGACAATCCAGCGTATCCACGTACAGCGCGATGGTGCCGAGGGCATTGCGGATGTCGTGGGTCCACTGAGCGAACGCGATCTGCTGCATGGCGATGTCCCCTGTGCGGCCGCGCTACGCCGCTGCGGCGAACGCCGCGAGCTCGGCGTCGGTCAGTGCCGTGCGGACGCGGCGGTCGTAATCGCCGGCCAGTCCGCGCAGCGCCGCCGCGCCGTCGCCGGCAAACGAAGGACCGTGCATCAGTGCGAGCGTGCGCGGCGCGAGCGTCGCGAGCTTGCGGATGGTTTGGCCCATGCCCGGATTGAGGCTGGAAAATCTGAAGAAATCCTCGGTGGCGATGGCGGGGCCGACGATGTCGCGCTCGGTCACCGCAGGTCCGTCGCCGATCTGGGTGAACAGGTCGCCGCACAGCAGGGTGCCGGTCGTCTCCTCGTAGAGCACGCCGGCGTCCCAGCCGTGCGGGATGTGCGGCGTGTCGAGGTAGCGCACGCGCTTGCCGCCGAGGTCGACCGTCTCGCCGTCCTGCAGGATGCGCGGCGTACGGTCGGCCATGTCGTTGAGCGACACCATGCAGCCGGTCTGTCCGTGGGCGACCTCGGCGTGCGGCGCGACCGCCAGCCATTCGTTCATCGCGCCACATTCGTCGGCCTCGTAGTGGCCGAAGGCGATGTAGCGCAGCCGCTCGGGCGGGATCAGGCGGGCCACGGCCTCACGGATCAGCGGGAACATGTTGCGCAGGCCGGTATGGAACAGCAGCGGCTGGTCGCCCAGGACGAGAAACTGGTTGAAGTTCATGCCGGCGGGCGGCGCGATCTGCGGCACGAAGGTCGAGAGGCGGTAGATGCCGGCAGCAATTTCGTCGATCCGGGTTTCCATGGGTTCCTCCGTTGGTTTTGGGTTGAAAAGGACTGCGCTCAACGCAGGAACAGCTGCGGCCACAGGTCGGGCGCATTGAGCACCAGCACGGTGACCGCGCAGGCCATGACGGCGCAGCCGCGCACGAGGTCGCGCATGTTGTCGGCGCGCGCGGCGTCACAGCGGTGTGCTGTGCCGGACGCCGCGCGCCCGAAATTGCCGCCGTTGTTGTTGTTATTGTCTCGCGGCGACATGCTTCTCTCCTGTTTCGACCGCGACCGCGGGCCGCCGAGCGGCAAAAGGGGTCGCGTTGACAATCCGGTTGAGCGTGGAGCTTCAAGTTGGCGCTGGTTTACGCTGCGATTCTTTCCGCGGCACTCGCCGGAGCTTTCCTGTTCTTTCCGGTGCAGGGATGCGGTCGACATGGTGTTTATTTCGTGGTACATATGTGTGTAATGAAATGCGGGGCGGTTGTCAATATGGATGCACATAGGTGTGCAATGAAAATTACATGACCCGGACATACACCCTGAAGCGGCGCGCCGAGCAGCAGGCCGAGACACGGCTGAAGATCGTGGAGGCCGCGGTTGAGCTGCACAGCAGCGTCGGTCCGGCACAGACTACGGTCAGCATGGTGGCGGAGCGCGCCGGCGTTCAGCGCCACACGTTCTATGCGCACTTTCCGGACGAACGCAGCCTGCTGCTTGCCTGCTCGGGGCTCGTAAACGAGCGCGACCCGGCGCCGGATGCCGCGCCGTGGCGGAGCATCGCGGATCGCGGCGACCGGCTGCGCACCGGCCTGCGCGCCGTCTACGACTGGTACGCGCGCAACGAAAGCCTCACCGCCTGCGTGCTGCGCGATGCGCAACATCACGCTCTGGTCCGCGAGATCAACGAGTTGTGGGCCGGGCAGACCATCGCGGCCTGGCACGAGGTTCTGGGCGCGAAGCTGAACGCAAGGCAGCGCGCGCTGGTCTCGCTCGCGCTCAGCTTCTACACTTGGCGGACGCTGGCGCGCGAAAGCGGGCTGAAGCAGGTCGCAGCCGTCGACGCAATGGTTCAGGCGATCGAAGCTGCGGGCGAGGGGTAAGCAGGCGTGGATCGAGCATGGACGAGAAGAAGTCGATTGCGGCGGAGATCCGCGACTACCTGGCGCGGGAGCGGATCTCGCGCGAGCAGTTCGCGTTCAAGACCAAGCTCGGCAAGTCGACGGTCGACAAGCTTCTGACCGGCCTCTATTCCGACCGCACGCTCGTCATCGTCGAGAGCCACACCGGGCTCACTTTGCGCGGCCGGGTGAGCGAAGCGCCGGCCCCCGCGTCCCTGGCCGAAGCACCGGCCGCGCCGGAGAAGCCGTCGATCGCCGTCCTGCCGTTCGCCAACATGAGCGGCAATCCAGAGCACGAGTTCTTCGCCGACGGCCTGACCGAAGACATCATCACGGCGCTCGCCCGGCTGAGCTGGCTGTTCGTGATCGCCCGCAACTCGACCTTCGTCTACAAGAACAAGCCGACCGACGTGCGCGAGGTCGCGCGCGACCTCGGCGTGCGCTACGTGCTGGAAGGCAGCGTGCGCGTCGCGGACCGGCGCATCCGCATCACCGGCCAGCTGATCGAGGCCGAGACCGGCAAGCACGTCTGGGCCGACCGCTACGACCGGGTGCTCGAGGACCTGTTCGCGGTGCAGGACGAGATCGCCGAGCACGTGGTCGGCGCGGTCGAGCCGCATCTCTACGCCGAGGAAGGTTACCGCGCCGCGCGCCACCAGCCGGGCCGGATCGATGCCTGGGGCCTCGCGGTGCGTGCGCTCAACCTGATCAACAAGATCGAACGGCGCCAGAACGAGGACGCGCAGGAAATGCTGCGTACCGCGATCGACGTGGAGCCGACCTACGCGCGCGCCCACGCGCTGCTCGGCTGGGCCAAATGGTGGTCGGCGCAATGCTACTGGTTCGGTGACCGGCGGGAAGGCTACCGGCAATCCGCCGCGCACGCGCAAAATGCGATCGCGCTCGATGCCGCCGAGCCGTGGGGGCGCATGGTGTCCGGCATGTGCCTCTCGACCGACGGCCAGCACGACCGCGCGCTCGGCGAACTGCGTGCCGCGCTCAGACTCAATCCGAGCTTCGCGCTCGGCCGCATGGCGCATGGCTGGGCGCTGCTGCGGGCGGGCCGGTTCGACGACGCGATCGCCGAGACCAGCCAGGCGATGCGGCTGAGCCCGCTCGATCATTTCTCCGGATTCTACACCGCGATTCACGGCCTCGCGCTGCTCGGCGCGAAGCGCTTCGGCGAGGCGCTGCCGTTCCTGCGCATGTCGGTCGCGGCGTTCCCCGAATATCCCGGACACTACAACACGCTGATCAGCTGCTGCGGCCATCTCGGCCTGACCGACGAGGCGCAGGAATACATCGCGGTGCGCAACAGCATCGGGCCGACGCTGCGGCTCGGCGTGTTGCGGCATAATCTCAAGCCCTTCGCGCACTGCGACACGTTCGTCGAGGGGATGAAGAAGTTGGGCGTTCCGGAGTGACTCTCGAGCCGTCATCCTGAGGCGCCCGCCGTAGCTCTTGCGTAGGCGGGCCTCGAAGGATGATCGGGCACGAGCCGGGCCGTCGCCCTTCGAGGCTCGCCG
>DATEKY010000030.1:0-2309 GCA_035277225.1 Xanthobacteraceae bacterium | reverse complement strand
GTGCTGACCTTCTTCGGCTTCATGCACGGCGAGTCGGTCGGCTTCGCGGTGACGCCATCGGTCGCCTGCGCCTATGCGATCGTGGCCGCCTTCCTTTACGGGCTGAGCAGGATGCCGGCGGAGGCGCGCGCGCCGATTCTGAACCCGAAGGCGGTTCCGGCCGAGTAGCCCGATGCCACGAAAGGGGTCCTGACCCCGGTCAGGACCCATGAATTCAATCAATCGATCCGGATAATTCAATCCCACCAATATGTTGTGATCTGGTGGTGCCCTGCCACCGCGCCACATTATTGACTTGTTAACCAGCGCAATTCTATTTGCGAATGAACGTTCGCTCTATTTCTCTGCGGGGCACACATGCGCCGGGCCAATGTCCAGCTGCAGGCTGATCGCCGTTTCGAAATCCTTCAAGCGGCGCAGACCTGTTTTGCACGTTCGGGCTTCCACCAGACCTCGATGCAGGAGATCTGCATCGAGGCCGGGATGAGCCCGGGCAACCTCTATCGCTACTTCCGCTCCAAGGAGGAGATCATCGCCGGCATCGCGGAGCGTGACCGCGCCGATGCGGCCGAGCAGTTCGCTGCCGTCGGCAAGGGAAACTTCTTCGACGGGCTCGCCGCGCTGGCGCAGCACCATCTGGTCGAACGCAGCGCCGAGGAGGTCGCGCTCTGTGCCGAGATCATGGCGGAGAGCCGCCGCAACCCGGCCGTGGCGCGCATCTATCAGGACATGGAGGTCGACGTGCGCGCGCGCTTCATCGCGATGCTGCGCAGCGCGGCGGAGCGCGGTGAAATCCGCGACATCGACTTCGACGGCACCGTGACGGTGCTGTTTGCACTCGCCGATGGATTGTCGTGGCGGCGCGCGGTCGAACCGTCGTTCAACGCGGAGGCCGTGATGCCGATCGTGCTCGGCATGGTGCGGCAGCTTCTCAACCCGGCAGGCAACGACAACACGATCGGGGGCAAGTGATGAAGGGCAATCGGATCGTCGCTGTCGGCATCATTGTCGCGGCGGGCGCCTGGATCGCGTCCGGGCATCTGTTTCCGCATGAGACGGCGGAAAGCCGCGCCGCGGTCGGCCCCGCCGCGGTGGAGGCAAAGCGCTTCCGCGTGTCGGTGCTGACTGCACGGCTCGAGCCGCGCAGCCGTCAACTTGTCCTCTCGGGCCGCACCGAGGCCGACAGGAAGATGATGGTCACGGCGCGCGTCGACGGAACGGTGAGCGAACTGAAAGTTCGCCGCGGCTCCGTCGTGAAGGAGGGCGACGTGATCGCCGTCCTGTCGGACGAAGCACGCGAGGCGCGGGTGCTGCAGGCGCGCGCGATGCTGACGCAGCGCAAGACCGAGCTCGCGGCGCGCATGAAGCTGGTCGAGCAGGGCTCCCTGCCGAAGCTCGAAGCCGTGAACCTCGAAACCCAGTTCAAGGCGGCCGAGGCGGCACTCGCGGCGGCCGAAGCCGAGAAGGACCGCAGCGTGATCCGCGCGCCCTGGTCCGGGATCATCAACGACGTGCCGGTCGAAATCGGCCAGGCAGTCTTGTCGTTCGCCGGGAAGGAGCTCGCGCAGATCGTCTCGCTCGACCCGATCATCGCCGTCGTCGAAGTGGCCGAGCGGAACCTTCATGGCCTTCATGTCGGCGACCCGGCGGAGCTGCGCCTCGTCACCGGCCACAAGGCGCAGGGCAAGGTGCGCTTCATCTCCAAGAGCGCGAGCCAGGGGACGCGCACCTACCGGGTCGAGGTCGAGATCCCGAACAAGGACGGCTTCATCCCCGACGGCATCACGTCGGAAGTCGCGGTGCCGCTCGCGGCGGTGCCGGCCGTGCGCGTGCCGCGTTCGGCGCTGACGTTCTCGTCGTCCGGCGAACTCGGCGTGCGTATCGTCGATGCGGCCAACAAGGTGGTGTTCGTGCCGGTATCGGTGGTCGAGGACCAGCAGCAATTCATGTGGGTCGGCGGCGTCGCCGACGCCGCGCGCGTGATCGTGCAGGGGCAGGACTTCGTGCGCGAAGGCCAGGAGGTCGAGGCGGTCGACGCCGATCCTCCGAAGACCGCCGAGCGCTAACGAGTTTTCCATGGGCAATCCGGTCGACTACGCGATCAATCACGCGCGCCTGACCATCGCGGCGCTCGCGTTCCTGCTCGTCGCGGGCCTCGTCGCCTATGTGACGATCCCGAAGGAAGCCGAGCCGGACATCAAGATCCCGATCGTCTACACGCTGCTGACGCAGCGCGGGATCAGTCCGGAGGACGCCGAGCGGCTGCTGGTCAAGCCGGTCGAGACCAAGCTCAAGTCGGTCTCGAACGT
>DATEKY010000029.1:0-3204 GCA_035277225.1 Xanthobacteraceae bacterium | reverse complement strand
TTCATGGCCCGGGCAATCTAGCACCCGGGCCAAGTTCCCCGCCACCCGGAGAACTACCGCCTTGTCGGAAACTCCTCCGGCCCCGGCGGGTCGGTGACCAGGGGCTGATCGAGCGCGCCCTTGTGCTGCATCTTGCGGATGGCCCAGCCGACCGCGATCACGAAGACCGCGCCCGCGGCCGCGGCCCACAGGTGCCAGCGTTCGACGACCGGCGCGCCGAGCCAGGCGATCACCGCCTCGTCCTTGATCATGATCTCGCCCGCGACCCAGCCGAGCAGGCCGGCGCCGGCCCACACCAGGATCGGGAAGCGGTTGAGCAGCGCCATCAGAAGCGCGCTGCCGGCGATGATCAGCGGCACGCTGGTCGCGAGGCCGAAGATGATCAGCGTGGTCTTGATCGAGAGCGCATGCGCGAGATCGACGCGCGCCGCCGCGGTCTCGGCCGCCGCCGCGATCGCGATGACGTTGTCGAGGCTCATCACGATGTCGGCGACCGTGACCAGCCACACCGCGCGCAGGAGCGTGTCGCCGGCCTTGACGCTGTCCTCGCCGTGCTCGTCGGTCGGCACGATCAGCTTGACGGCGATCCACAGCAGCAGCAGGCCGCCGACGAGCTTGAGGAACATGATCGCCATGATCTGGGCGATGATGATGGTGAAGAAGATGCGCAGCAGCACGGCGGCGCCGGCTCCGAGCAGGATGCCCCAGAAGCGCTGCTTCGGCGGCAGCGAGCGGCAGGCGAGCGCAATCACCACCGCGTTGTCGCCCGAGAGCAGAATGTTGATCCAGATGATCTGGCCGACCGCGACCCAGAAGGCCGGCTGCATCATGTCCGTCATCAGATAGTCCAACGCGCGCTCCTGCCCAGTTCGCCGCGATTGTCCCGCGGCTTGCCCTCACCCATCAGCGGCGGACTTTATAGGTTCGTCGCCGGTCGTGAAACCATGCCGCGCGCCGATTCAAGCGCGACGGTGCGCCGCACTCAGCCGACGATCTCGTTGCCGGAGAAGAACTGCGCGATCTCCTGCGCCGCGGTCTCGGGCGCATCGGAGCCGTGCACCGAGTTCTCGCCGATCGAGAGCGCATGCGTCTTGCGGATGGTTCCATCCGCCGCCTTCTTGGGGTCGGTCGCACCCATCACGTCGCGGTACTTCGCGATCGCGCCCTCGCCTTCCAGCACCTGCACCACCACCGGGCCCGAAGTCATGAACTCGACCAGTTCGCCGAAGAACGGGCGCGCGCGGTGCACCCCGTAGAAGGTCTCGGCCTGTTCGCGCGTGATGCGCACACGCTTCTGCGCAACGATGCGCAGGCCGGCCTTTTCGATGATCGCGTTCACGGCGCCGGTCAGGTTCCGCTTGGTCGCATCGGGCTTGATGATCGAGAAAGTCCGCTCGACCGCCATCGGTCAATCCTCATTGTTCGGGGGGATAAAGATGCAGAAGTCGGCGGCTTATAACGGCCGCGCGGAGCAGCGGCAAGGCTGAACGTCCGTTAACGGACGCCGACACATTGTATCATGAACCCAAGGGGTTGGGGCCGCGACTACCTCTGCGAATGGAGCAATCCATAGACCCCCAGAGGAGAGAACATCATGATCCGCAAGTCCCTGCTCGCGCTCGCCGCCATCGCCACCGTGGGCGCCGCCGCCCTCGCCCCCACCTCCGCTTCGGCGTGGGGCTTCAAGCATCACCACCACCACTGGGGCCACGGCTTCGGCTGGGGCTTCTATGGCCCGGGCTACGTGAATTACGCACCGGACTGCTACCTGGTGAAGCGCATCAACCGCTTCGGTGAAGTCCGCCTCGTGCGCGTCTGCTCGTAATCCGAACGACGCGTTTGTTTGCCGAAGGCCCGGTCTCGCAAGAGGCCGGGTTCTTCGTCAGAGCCTTTTGGCGTCCGACGTGATCCGAAAGACCGGGATCACGCGGGCGTTAACCAGCATTCGCCTTTGCGGCGTCATCGCGGCGCCGCAATTGACTTCCAATCCGCCCGGCGGTTGATAGCGGCGGCGCATTGACGCACAATGCGTTGATGCCGTCACGTGTGTCGCGGGGTGTTGCCGTGCCGGAATTCCATGCTCGACTGCCGTTCGCGATCGCCATGCTGCTGGCGCTCGGCGGGTGCTCGTCGCTGGACGTGAGCTCGATCAACCTCGGCAACCTCAATCCATTCACCGGCGAGGATGCGCTGCGTCAATCGAGCTTCGATTATTTCTACAAGAAGGACACGGTGTCCTTCGCGCCGGTGACCGCGACCGACCTGGTCGGGCCGGACGGACGCTGCGCGTTCGAGGCCGCGCCGACGATGTCCGGCGGCGCACCGGTTCCGCAGCCTGCGGCCGAAGCTCCGGCCGGCTCGCCGATCAATCCGCGCAGCAATCAGGCGCTCTATTTCACCGCGGGTCCCGAGAGCGGCCGCGTCGCGTCGGCGCCGCCCGGCGCGTTGCCGCCGGAAGTGCGCGGCGGTCCGCGCGGCATTTCGCTCGCAATGACCGAATGCCAGGTGGTGGGCATCGCGGGCTACACCGAGCGCGTCGAGGTCAGCGCCAACGAGCGCGGCGAACGCATGGTCACCCTCACCTATCCCGGCGGCGACCGTCCGGGCATCTACCACTTCCGCGGTGGACGGCTGGTCTCGATGGAGCGCGTCGCCGAACCGCCGGCGCCAAAGAAGCCGCAGCGCGCGACCAAGACCGCAAAGAGCAAACAGGCGCGATGAACCGCGGTCCGGATTCGCCCGGCGATCCGGACTTCGAGCAGCGGCGGCTCGCCGCACGCGCGCGGCTCGACGCGATCGACGATGCCGGCAAGAGCGATCCCTATCGGCGCGCCTGGTTCGAGGCGGTGTATGAGAGCGCGGGCAGCGACGCGGCGCAGATTCCCTGGGCGGATCTCGGCCCCCATCCGCTGCTCGCGGCATGGCTCGCGACCGCTTCAACGCCGGCGGTTGGCGCACGCGCGCTCGATATCGGCTGCGGGCTCGGCGACAATGCCGCGGCGATTGCCGCGAAAGGCTGGCGCACCACCGCGTTCGATCTGTCGCCACGCGCGATCCGCTGGGCGCAATCGCGCTTCCCCGACGTGGACTTTCTCGCCGCCGATCTGTTCCGCCCGCCGGCCGGCTGGAACGGCGCGTTCGATCTGGTGCACGAGTGCTACACGTTGCAGGCGCTGCCCGACGCGCCGCGCGCCGAGGCGATCG